>NZ_JAVLBN010000003.1:0-112634 GCF_031581065.1 Salibacter sp. | reverse complement strand
GGTCATTCAAAAACGATAAAATTCACTACTAAATAATTCACATCAGTTTTCTTTATCGTTCTATTAGAACTTTATCACGCATTTGATTGTATATACAACTAAATGAAAGCAATTTTGCACCGTGATAAATAAGATAGAAACTTGCGGATATTGCATCTCCAGTTATTATACTGGTAAAGCGCTCCTTATAGTCAGGAGCTTTAGAGAATGACCAATCCAATTTTAAAAATAAGGAACAGGGAATTCGAAAAGCGCGATCTGCTCCTCTACCTCCTTGCTGCAATGAACTTTTCGCACATCGTGGACTTCATGATCATGATGCCACTGGGTGATTACCTGATGAATTCATTCAATATTGGGCCGGGAGAGTTCAGTGTAATCGTATCGGCTTATACTTTTAGCGCAGGTATTTCCAGCTTTTTCGCTGCTTTCCTCATCGATCGATTTGACCGCAAAACCGCATTGATTTTTACGTTTACCGGTTTCTCGGTCGGAACCGTGTTGGTGGGACTGGCAAACTCCTATATACTCCTCGTGGCAGCAAGGTCACTAACCGGTGTTTTTGGCGGGCTGGTAGCCGCTTTGGTTTTATCTGTCGTGAGCGACTTGTACAGCTACCGTGAACGCGGAAAAGCTATGGGTGTGGTGAGCTCAGCTTTTGCTTTAGCATCAGTTATTGGGGTTCCAATAGGGTTGTATTTAGCAAGCCAGTTTTCCTGGCACGCTCCATTTTTCATGGTTGGCGGACTCGCATCTGTTTTTACTGTCGTGACTGCTTTCGTCTTTCCAAAGATGAAAGGGCACATCAGCTCGTTACCTAAACCAAAACCGCTGAAGGTCATCAAAAACGTCATCAGCGATCGCAATCAGGTTTACGCACTTTTAATGGGAATGACGATTATACTTGGGCAGTTTTTGCTCGTTCCGTTTCTAACACCTTACATGATGCGTAACGTGGGATTCAGCGAAGAAACAGTGACATTGATCTATCTCTTTGGCGGTGGTGCTGTAGTGTTTTCGGCTCCACTCGTTGGAAGGCTGACTGACAGGATCGGACCATTGAAAGTGTTTACAATATTCCTTTTGAGTTCATTTGTACTGGTTCTGATCATTACCAATTTACCAAAAGTACCAATCTACATCGCGCTCATTTTAACAACGATATTCTTCATGATGGTGAACGGGCGAATGATTCCGGCCAACACAATGATTACTGCTGCTGTGAGTCCTGAAACACGCGGTAGTTTCATGAGTTTTAAATCGAGTATTCAACAATTGAGTGCAGCGCTTGCTTCACTTGTGAGTGGTGCCATTATGGTTATTGGTGATGACGGTTTATTTCACAACTACAATTGGGTTGGCGTGCTGTCGATTTGTGTATCGGCAACGAGCTTTTTATTAGCTCCACGCTTGAGAGTGGCAAAAGGAAATGAGTAGATTTGTTTTCAGAACCAAAAGAGGATAAAATGACGTTGAGCGTTCACAGTGATGAGCATTTCATGAAGCAGGCTTTGAAAGAAGCACACCGCGCACTCGAACTGGATGAAGTTCCGGTTGGAGCCGTCATCGTGGGGAATAAAAGGATTATAGCTCGTGCTCACAATCTCACCGAGCAATTAAACGATGTCACTGCCCACGCTGAAATGCAGGCTTTTACCTCGGCAGCTGAAGCGCTTGGCGGAAAATACCTCAAAGATTGTACGCTTTACGTCACGCTCGAACCATGTGTGATGTGTGCAGGAGCTTCGTTTTGGAGTCACATCGGCAAGATCGTTTACGGAGCACAGGATCCAAAACGAGGTTATTCAAAATTTGGCGGACTCCTCCACCCAAAAACGAAAGTTAAAGGAGGTGTTTTGGAAAAAGAATGCAGTGAACTTCTAAAAACATTTTTTGCAACAAAACGCTAACTTAGAAGTAAATTAACTTAATACATTTGTAAAGTAATTAAGACTCAATAAAAATAAGATAATATGTATCCAGCAGAAGTAGTAGCACCGATGAAAGAAGATCTCACAAGCGTGGGATTTAATGAACTCACAACTCCAGATCAGGTTGATGAGGTGCTCAAAGATAAAGACGAAACGGTATTGGTAGTTGTAAACTCAGTATGCGGCTGTGCAGCAGGAAATGCTCGTCCGGGAGTTAAAATGTCGCTCGAAAACGACAAAAAACCAGGCAAACTGGTAACTGTTTTTGCGGGTGTTGACAAAGAGGCGACAGACCAGGCGCGCAAGTACATGCTCCCTTATCCGCCATCATCACCGGCAATTGCTGTTTTTAAAGGCGGAAAATTAGCGCACATGCTCGAGCGTCACCACATTGAAGGTCGCCCGGCTGAAGCAATTGCTGAGAACCTCAAAGCAGCTTATGACGAGATTGTGTAATCGTTAAAAGGTTTCGGTCAGAGCCAAACAAATTTCAGAATCCCTCACACATTTCGTGCTGAGGGATTTTTTTATGGTAATAAATTGGCTCTCACTCTCTCAAAGCTTCTACATTTCTATTCTTCAAGAAGCTGTAACTCATAAAAACCAAAGCTGAAAAAATTGCCGAGAAAAGAAATAAAACAGGACTCTGACCATCGTATTGAAAGTAGAAAAACACTCCCCCAACCATAGACAACAGTGCCTGATCCAAAACTTTATCGCGTGAATTGATTTTTCTTCTCAGAATGCTGAAGCCGCTGAGTCCGCAACTCAAAGTAATCGCAGCCAAAAACCAGTCTGACGCCATAAAACCTGAAATATCATATTGATTGAAATAATAAATCAACGCAAAACACCAAATCAAGTAGTTAGCTCCCAAAAGCTTGTAGGCTATTTCGTGTTCCCTCGTAACAGGCTCAGGCTTGAAACAATAATCAGATCCACCATTAGCGACAACATGATCAAACTCAGACTTGCTCACTTCAGCTACATGCGTAAAGCGAAACCACCACAATGGATTAATCGTTTGTAAAACAGATTTTGTCTCGTGGTAAACGATCAAATAAACATCCTCTTCATTGCACCGCAACGATTTGCCGGAATAAATATCTATTCTAGAACTGATCTTTAGAGTTTCTTCATCAATCTCGACAGTATCGACACCTCCGGGATGTAATTTTGAAATTGTTTTGCCATTGGCTTTAACGTGCATTCTGCGAAGCCAGTACAAATCACTTTCAGGACGAAAAATGTGCAGTTTCATAACGTAGAGTTTGTGCTAAGATAGATATTTCTCTAAAAAGAGTATAATGGAATCAGGCAGGATTGAAGTTTAGATTACAACTAATTATTCACAAGTCCCTTCAGAATATTCAGTTATCCCGGCACATTCAGCTTTACAAGAATTACTGTAGGTTTTGTCATTACACCCGCAAACAGGATCGTAAATCGTAAAACAAGCGCAGTCCTTATTTCTTTTTTCAATACACAGCTTTTCGCAGGAAACAAATGAATAGGCAGCCATGACTAAAATTAAAACAAGCCCCATATTTCTCGTATTTAAACTACCTGCGTTCATCTTAGTTGAGTTCTATTTTTTTCTCTTCAAGCGTTTTAGTGTCAATAAGCCAAATAGAGGATTCTTCAATAATTTCCCCTGTAGGTTGATTATTTTCGTTGAGCCCTAAGCTGCTATCTATCCGTTCTGCTACTATATATTTTCCATCAGATGAGCACGACATTATAGAATAGCGCTTTGTATCGCAATACCTCATCAATCGTTCAGATGCTCCTTGTAAACTTACCTTGTAAAGTCCTCTGTTGTCCCCACCTACATGAGACACATAAAAAAAGCTTCCAGATGAGTGCCAGCTTATACCTCCTGTTGCTCCTTTTAAATTGCTTATTTTAACGAACTCGTCATCAGTTAAGCTATCTACTCTATCAGAAAGGTTAAAATAACCATAGAAAGGAGTTCCGTTTATGTTTTTTTTATGTAATACCTTCCCATTTGATATGTCTACAGCTCCCCCTCCCCAAATAGAACTCAGCGTATCAACATCCTCACTATAAAGGGTTTTACCCAACAAATACCATTCAGCTCCTAAATCAGGACTATGTGTCCAAAGCAATTCATTCTTTGAATTATTCCAAAAAGGACTGAGGTTGGCTGTTACTGAGGTAAACTGAGAAAGACTGTCTCCATTTTCTTTGACGATAAAAATGTGATCGACATAACCCTGTTTCCTTGTGTTAGCAATCCACCCGCTACTACCCCACCTGGGTTGCCCGTATATTTTATCGGTGTTAGTCAGTATAGTCTTTTTTCCTGTTTCTAAATTGTACGTTATCAACTGGTAAATCCTTTGTTCATTATCTTTATAGTAATAAACGAACTCATTAGGGTTTTCCGGGTTAAAGCAGGGAGCTTTGTATTGAAACCTGGATTCAGTAAAAAACGTCCTCGCCATCATAGGAAAATCCCTACAGTTACCCGAAGAAAGATCATCCTTTATAGGCTCATCTTTCTCACAAGATGATAACAGGAATAAACAAATTACAACTAAACAATATCTCATACACCTATCCGGCTTAAAATCAACCCTCAATAATTGCTAAGTTAAGAAAAATCTCAATGAAGCACCTCAGCTCGAATCATGGGAATTAAAAGCTTATCCTTGAAAGGTTCTTCGAGAGCTCTGTAATATAACAACTCCACTAATCTACCGGGAAACTAACATTATTCAAAAACCCTACCTTTGCAATTCAAATTTCTCAATTGTTAAACCTTAAATTGTATAGCATGCAACTGTATAATAAGGTAGACAAAAAAGTGCTCAAAGAGCGCTTAATGCAGGAAGACTTCAAACGCGTCACCCTGTCGTTCTATCGTTATATCATTATTGACAACCCTGAAGAACTCAGGGATGAATTATTCCTCGAATGGTCAGATCTCAACTGCTTTGGTCGTATCTATCTGGCAAAAGAAGGAATCAACGCCCAAATGAGCGTTCCCGAGCACAACTGGGAAGAGTTCAAAGAAAAACTCTACGCCCGAAGAGAGTTTAAAGACATCCCGTTCAAAGTTGCCGTTGAAGATGACGGCAAGTCATTTTACAAACTCATCATTAAAGTCCGCAAGAACATCGTTGCCGATGGCTTAAAGCCCGAGGATTATGATGTAACAAACATCGGGAAGCACCTCTCTGCTAAAGAATGGAACGAGGCAATGGACAACGAAGACACCGTAGTGATCGACATGCGCAACCACTACGAGAGTGAAGTGGGCCATTTTGAGGGTGCTGTCACGCCAGATTGTGACACATTCCGCGAGGAACTTCCTATGGTTCTGAAAGAGCTGGAAGACAAAAAAGATAAGAAAGTACTTCTCTATTGCACGGGCGGAATTCGCTGTGAAAAAGCCAGTGCTTACCTCAAGCATCACGGCTACAACGATGTCAATCAATTGCTTGGCGGGATTATCGATTACAAGCGACAAATTGATGCTGAGGGGCTCGACAATAAATTCATCGGGAAAAACTTTGTATTTGACGAGCGACTGGGAGAGCGAATTTCAAATGAAGTGATCGCCCATTGCCATCAGTGCGGCAAGCCTTGCGACACGCACACCAACTGCAACAATGATGACTGTCACCTGCTTTTCATCCAATGTGAAGAGTGTGCTGAGAAATATGACGGTTGCTGCTCAAAAACATGTTCCGATATCATCAAACTTCCTGTAGAAGAACAACGTAAGCTAAGAAAGAACCAAAACAAAACTGGCGAACAGCGAAACGTTTACAAAAAAGGACGCTTGCGCCCACACCTCGATGAATTTGTGCAAAATGGCGAAATCATCGAGAGCCCGCTCAAGCAAAAGGAAAGCTGATGATCGTCATTTTTTTGGTCAGATCGCGACTGTATATTTGAACGAAATTTCTGGATTATGCCGATATATCACAAATTAGGAAAAATACCGCATAAGCGACACACCACATTCAAAAAGCCTGATGGTTCGTTGCATTACGAGCAACTTTTTGGAACTATCGGTTTTGACGGTATGTCGTCATTGATGTATCACCTTCACAGGCCCACACAGGTGAAGAAAATCGTGAAGCAATACAGCGTAAAGCCAAAAGTTGCAGTTGAAAACAACATGCAGTCTTTTCGTTTTCACGGATTCAACATCAAACCCGAAAACGATTTCCTCGACAGCCGAAAGGTAGTCATGACCAACAGTGACGCGAGTATTGCTTTAGCTGCACCAAAAGAATCAAACAAGGATTACTTTTATAAAAACACCGACTCAGACGAAGTTATTTTCGTTCACCGTGGATCAGGTACACTCAAAACTCAACTCGGGAATATCAAGTTCGGTTATGGCGATTATTTGGTAATTCCCCGAGGTATGATCTATCAAATGCATTTTGACGGATCTGACAATCGCCTGTTTATCGTGGAAAGCAGCAGCCCTATTTACACACCAAAACGCTATCGCAACTACTTTGGACAGCTCCTCGAGCATTCTCCGTATTGCGAGCGCGACATCAGAAGGCCTGAAGAGCTAGAGGTTCACGATGAAAAAGGCGAGTTCCTTTTCAAGATCAAAAAACAAGATGAGATCCACGAACTCATCTACACGCGACACCCTTTTGATGTTGTTGGCTGGGATGGCTATAACTATCCGTACGCTTTCAACATTCAGGATTTTGAACCGATTACAGGACGTGTACACCAGCCGCCACCGGTTCACCAAACTTTTGAAGCAGCAGGATTCGTGATTTGCTCTTTCTGTCCGCGCCTCTACGATTACCACCCCGAGGCAATTCCTGCTCCGTACAATCACAGTAACATCGACTCTGACGAGGTACTGTACTATGTTGACGGTGACTTCATGAGCAGAAATGACATCGACAAAGGACACATTTCTTTACACCCGGCTGGAATTCCACACGGTCCACACCCGGGTGCTTATGAGAGAAGTGTTGGCAAAAAAGAAACTGAAGAGATGGCTGTTATGGTTGACACATTCAAGCCACTCATGCTAACTGAAGACGCAATGAAAATTGCCGATCAGGATTATTACCGTTCATGGCTTGAAGACGAAGACAAGTAAGGCCGCTATTTGAATTATTTTTTGAACTTTGCTCAAAACAGATAAAGTTATGGCAACTGTAAAAGACAAAACTTCACTAGAGCTCGATAAGGTTTATCCTAAAGCTGAAGATTTTCTCCCGATTAATGGAACTGATTACGTTGAATTAATCGTGGGTAATGCCAAGCAGGCAGCTCATTTTTATAAATCAGCATTCGGATTTCAGGATATGGCTTATGCCGGACTTGAAACCGGAATGAAAGACAGCAATTCTTACGTACTACAGCAAGGCAAAATTCGTCTGGTTCTGACCAGCCCGATGAGTCCCGGAGGCTGGATGAACGAACACATTGACAAACACGGTGATGGTGTTAAAACTGTTGCGCTTTGGGTTGATGATGCTACAAAAGCGTGGGAAGAAACCACTAAACGTGGTGCCAAAAGTTACATGGAGCCTGAAAAAGTGGAAGATAAGCACGGTCACATTATGAGATCAGGTATTTACACATACGGTGAAACAGTTCACGTATTCATCGAGCGCAAGAACTACAACGGTATTTTCTTACCCGGATTCGTAGAACACAAAACTGATTTCAATCCAGATCCGGTTGGGCTAAAATATATCGACCACATGGTTGGTAATGTTGGCTGGAATGAAATGGACAAATGGGTTGACTTTTACAAAAATGTAATGGGTTTTGCTCAATTGCTCTCATTTGATGATAAAGACATTTCAACCAAGTACACTGCTCTTATGAGTAAAGTGATGACGAACGGAAATGGTCGTATCAAATTCCCGATTAACGAACCGGCTGAAGGTGTTAAAAAATCTCAGGTTGAAGAATACCTCGATTTTTATCACGACTCAGGCGTTCAACACATCGCAGTAGCTACAGATGACATTATCGACACAGTAAACAAACTAAAAGCTCGCGGTGTCGAATTTCTACAGGTACCATCAACATACTATGATGATCTTGAAGATCGAGTTGGTAAGATTGATGAAGATATGGCCCCCCTTAAAAAGCTGGGGATTCTTGTTGACCGTGATGATGAAGGATATTTACTTCAACTGTTTACCAAGCCATTGCAAAACCGACCAACGATGTTTATCGAAATCATCCAGCGTAAAGGTGCGCAATCATTTGGTAAAGGAAACTTCAAAGCATTGTTTGAAGCGATAGAGCGCGAGCAAGAGCTCCGCGGAACGCTTTAATCAGGCGACATAACAAAACATTTTGTATTTTAAAGCCGTGTTTTAATCAAGCACGGCTTTTTTATGATCAAAAAAACACTCGCTACAATATTTCTATCCGTATTATTCCTGGTGACCCAGGCTCAAAAGCGGATTAGCACAGAGTTCAACGATGCCGTTAGGCTCGTTGCACAATACAAATCCCAAAACTCAAAAGTTCTCAACGGCTATTATAAGCTCTATTTCAACAACCGCCTTAGGGTTGAAGGAAACAATGAAAACGGGCACCGTCACGGTAAATGGACGCTCTTCAACAACAAAGGAAACCCCAGAATTACCGGAAATTACATCCACGGTAAAAAGCACGGTAAATGGCGTTATTACGGTCAGAACCAGGAGCTCAAAGCCGAGTGGTACTTTCGCAACGATACTGCCATAAGCCATTGGACAACTTACGTAGCCGGGGAAAACAGACTCGACATCGTCTTTTCAAATGAAGGCCTGGCGATGCAAACAGTCCTTTACGATGCATCGGGTAGAATTCGCATCAACACTGAAAAAGAAATCAAAAACAAGGACACCTTAACGTTCAGATCCTACTACTACGAAAATGAAAAAATACACAGCTACAAAGAGTTGAAAAACCAAAAACTAAACGGTCGAGTCAATTATTACCACAGAACCGGAGCTGCGTGGGAACACTTCACCTATTTCGAGGGCGAACTCATCAGCGTTCACATAATGCGGAGCGATAAAGGCCAGCCGAGAGATGTGGGTACTTTCAAAAACGGAAACGGAAGCGTAAGAAAATACTTTTCAACCGGATTAATTTACTCCAAAACAAACTACGAAAACGGACTCAAAAACGGCTCTTATTCTTCCCGCTCAGGAGACAGGCTCTACGTAACAGGAAAGTACAAAAACGACAAGCCGGCCGGCAACTGGACAGTGAAATCAGAGTACTTTAACAAAATAGCAACTTTCCAGTTTGATGCTAAAGGAGCCTTCGCTTCAAAATCGCTCTCCCCAAGCGACCAGGAAGTTGAAGAAGGAAAGCTAGTCAATGGCTACAGAGCAGGAAGCTGGACTCAAAAAAATCCTTACGGTCATAACACAGTTGAATTCAACTACAAAAAGGGACTACTGAATGGCCGTGTCAAAACCTACCAGCCGAATTCTTCAGCCACTCGCATTCTAGGTGAATACAAAAACGGTTCAAAAACAGGTACCTGGAAATACTTCAACCAAATGGGGCAAACAGTTTACGAACAGAGCTTCAACAATGAAATAAAGCTCAATGAGGCTTTCAATAGAGTTCCTCAAAATTTCATTCCGGTAACGACAGATAGCCTCGATTTTGTCATCAACGACCCAATTAATGATACGCTCAATCAATTTATAACCGGAGCGTATTTCATCCCAAAAATTGCAGGTACAGAACTACTCGAAAGAGGTTTTGATTTCTACGAAACCGAGGTAGAGTTAACACCCGATTATCGCGATAAAGATTTCACCTATCAACCTGTTTTTGTGAAACCCAAATTCCCGGGAAATGAGAGGAGTTATTTTAAAGTAAATCAACTCGTTCCAAAGATTGTAGAAGAAGAACAAATTAGAGGTTCTGTTCTCGTGAGGTTTGCTATAGATGAGTTTGGAATCATCGATAAAGTAAATATTCTTCGATCTGTTCACCCTGCTGTTGACAAAGCCGTCATCGCATATTTATCGCAAATGCCGGCATGGAATCCAGCTCGTTATCAGGGGCTCCCGGTCAGATCCTATGTCCTCAGGCGCTATCGGTTCTGATCGTGAGTTTTTCTAGTCCTCTTCATCGTAGAAATCTTTAAGTCGGCTGCGGTAACCGGAGAATAGCTTTGATTTAGAAACAAATCCAACGTAATGATTATCAGCATCAATAACCGGCAGGTTCCAGGCTCCGCTTCGATCGAATTTATTCATCACAGACTCCATTGAATCGGTGTAATAAATGTACTCCGGAGCTGAGGTCATGAGCTCGTGAACGAGCACTTTGTCGTACTGATCGCGATCAAACATGATTTGCCTGATGTCGTTCAATGTGATGACTCCGAGAAAAATATTGTCTTCATCCACCACGGGAAAAAGGTTTCGCTTAGAATCAGCTACTGCTTTTACCAAACCCTCGAGTTTATCATAAGGGTGAACTTTCACAAAATCTTGCTCAATCTCTTCTTTCAGGTTCATGAGCGTAAGAACCGCCTGATCTTTGTGATGTGTGAGTAAATCACCGCGTTTTGCGAGCTGCATGGTGTAAACAGAGTTTTTCACTCCGTATTTCACTGTTATAAAAGCGATAGCGGCCGTGATCATGAGTGGGAGGAAAAGCTCATAACCGCCCGTTATCTCTGCTATTAAGAAGACACCGGTGAGTGGAGCGTGCAGGATTCCGGCCATCATGCCACCCATTGCGACAAGGGTGAAATTACTCGATGACAAGTCAGCAATTCCCGATTCGCGGAAAAACTTGGCGTACAAATAACCAACCGTTGTTCCCATAAAAAGTGTTGGAGCAAATATACCTCCCACACCTCCACTTTGAAGAGTTACTGAAGTTGCAAAAGCTTTCACCATGACAAGTACTCCAAGGAAGAGGATTATCGACCAGGAATTATCTCCAATTGTTTTTAGAAATGTACCGATAAGCGCTTTTTCCTCGTCTCCCTCAATCAATGCGTTGATGAGTCCGTAACCTTCACCGTAAAGCTGTGGCATAAGAAAAATCAGGGCGCCCACTATTGTACCCCCCAGTATGGCTCTGACCAGCTTATTGCTGACTTTTTGCATATACTTCTCTACAAAGAAGTAAACCTTGGTAAAGTAAACTGACAACAGGCCACACACAACTCCCAACAGAACGTAAAACAAGGTGTCGCCCACGATGAAAGGATCAGAAAGGTTGAAGTGAAATAGCGTTTCTTCACCGAGGAATAATCTTGAAGTGAGAACCGCTGAAATACTGGCGAGCAGGACTGGTGCAAGTGAAACCGCTGTGAGGTCTATCATGATTACTTCAAGGGCAAAGACGATAGCGGCCACAGGCGCGTTGAAAATTGCAGATAACGCTCCCGATGAAGCACACGCAATGAGCAACACCTTTGTTTTGCGAGTCATTTTAAATTTTTGCCCCAGGTTAGAGCCCAGAGCTGCAGATGTTGCAACAGTTGGACCCTCGAGCCCCACAGAACCTCCAAGCCCCACCGTTAATGCTGAAGTAACGACTGATGTCCAGGTGTCGCGCTTATGAATGTTCCCGTTTCCTCTTGATATTGCGTACAGCGCATTGGGAATACCGTGACCAACGGGCTTGCGGATGATGAACAACACAAAAGCAACTGAGAGCAATATTCCCACAAGTGGGTAAACGAAATAGAGAAATGAATGAACACCGCTTATTCCTTCAGTCAAAAGAATTTCAACAAGGTGAACCGTGTTTTTGATGACAACTGCTGCAAGACCTGAAAGTAATCCTGTAATGACACTTAAAATATAGATGAACTGGCGATCTTTTATGTGTTTAGCTCGCCAAACAAGGAACTGTTTTAATAAACTATTTACCTTTTTTCTATATTTTGATATCTGCAAAGTTTACAGTTTTACGAGAATTTCTGCAGCTCGCTTTAGCGTTTCTTCTTCCTTGGCAAAGCAAAAGCGCAACATATTATCGTGAACAGGATTGTTGTAAAAAACAGACACTGGTATTGATGCCACTCCGTGTTCTTTCGTTAACCGAACTGAAAAATCAGTATCCTTTTCATCGGTTATTTCGCTGTAGTCCAAAAGTTGGAAATAAGTTCCCGCTGAGCGATTAATTTTAAAGCGGCTTCCTCTTAACGAGGAAACAAAAACATTCCGCTTTTCCTGGTACATCTCGCTCACTTCAAGATAATTTGAAGAGTCCTTCAAGTGATCGGCCAGTGCTAGTTGAACAGGCCTGTTTACTGCAAAAATATTGTATTGATGCACTTTTCTGAATTCTTTCATCAAATTTTCAGGAGCAGCACAATAACCAACTTTCCATCCCGTGGCGTGAAATGTTTTTCCGAATGAGCCAACGATGAACGATCGCTCAGCAAGTTTTGGGTAGCGCGCAACACTTTGGTGTTCATATCCATCAAAAATGATGTGCTCGTAAACCTCGTCACTCAAAATGACGATTTCATTGTCCTTCGTAATTCGCTCGAGCTGTTGCATATCACCGGCACTCAACACCTGACCTGTTGGATTGTGAGGCGTATTAATAATGATCATTCTCGTTCTGCGAGTGATCAGTTTTTTCACCTCATTCCAATCGATATCATAGTTGGGAGCGCGTAACGGAAAATAAATTGCTTTTCCTCCGCTCAGTTCAACAGTTGGCGCATAGCAATCGTAAGCAGGAGTGAAAATAATTACTTCGTCTTCTTCCTTGATCAGAGATGTAATTGCTGAGAAAATAGCCTCAGTCCCTCCGGCAGTTATGGTAATTTCAGTATCGGGATTGTAAGGCTGAGAATACATGTTTTCCATTTTCTCAGCAACTGCCTCACGCAAAGCCATTTCACCCTGCATAGGAGCGTACTGATTAAAGCCTTTTTTCATGTATTCATACACCTTGTCAACCAGGCTTTCAGCAACAGGAAAATCAGGGAATCCCTGAGAGAGATTAATGGCATTGTGCTCCTTTGCCAATTGTGACATCACCGTAAAAATAGTGGTGCTTACCTTGGGTAATTTGGAACTCAAACTCTCTGGATACTTCATAACAAAGGAGTGATAAATCGTTTTTCTTTTGCCTGCGACAAAGTTAGGCAAATTAGATGCCAGATAAACGATTTTTCCCCTTAAACGCGGTTTTATTGTGAGTCTGTTTTTTAAGTAACTGGTTTTGGTCAGATCCGAAAATTGAACCAAAAAAGCTTACTTATTTCTCAAAGCTGAAAGTGGTTTACCGCTTTCTAAACTCTCCAGAGCTTTGTTTACCACGTTATCATTTTTGTTCCAGATTGGATAAAATCCTTCATTGTTCCAAATATTTCTGGCAACGTAAGCCTTCAATCGGTGTTTGATTTCTGTTTGGGATTCTTCGAGTTCGCCCGGTTCCGGTTCAACTCCTTCGCTTTTAGCAAAGTTGACGAAATCATCGATTAGGCTCTGACCGATACTGAAGTTTTCCTGGAATTCCCTTGCCGACTCATAGTTTCCATTGAGCTGCTCCCGGTGCGTATCAGCATAATCAAACGCCCACTGATAAACGACTCCGCGGTAAACGAGCCTGTTTAAAAAGGTTGACCCGCCAGCCGTGTCGTAGGGAACAAAAATATCTGGAAAAATTCCGCCACCTCCGTAAACGGTTTTTCCTTCAGGTGTTTCGTATTTCAATGAATCAGGAAAATTCGTACTGTCGGGATGCATCATTTCACCGTGCTTGTAGCGGTCGTAAATCTCTTCGCGATAAGCTTCAACACCCTCATCGTAAGGACGCTGAATGCATCTTCCGGTGGGTGTGTAATAGCGAGCAACGGTTAATCGTGTGGCGCTGCCATCAGGCCACATCGTTTGCTCCTGCACGAGCCCTTTACCAAATGACCTGCGCCCGATTACGAGTCCGCGGTCATTATCCTGAACAGCTCCTGCCAAAATTTCACTGGCACTGGCTGAACTCTCATCGACCAAAACAGCGAGCGAAGTCTCAGTAAATGAATTGCCAGATCCGGATTTGTAAACTTCTTTTGGCCTCGCCCTGCCTTTTGTGTAAACAATCATTTTTCCGCTTTCGAGAAGCTCATCACTCATATCTACAGCCGCATCGAGAAAACCTCCTCCATTACCGCGTAAGTCGATAATCAGGTTTTCCATTCCTTTAGATTTGAGTTCATTAGCAGCATCCATAAACTCCTGGTAGGTCGTTTTAGCAAAGCGAATCACTTTGATGTAACCCGTTTTACCCGTCATCATGTAAGCCACATCAACACTGTGAATTGGAATTTTATCGCGAGTTATGGTAAAGTCGAGCTTTTGCGCATTTCGTTCTACCGTGATATCCACTTTAGTTCCTTTATCTCCTTTTAAAAGCTTTAAAACTTTACTGTTGGAGATTCCGTTCCCGGCAATTAATTCTTCTTCTACTTTGATGATGCGATCTCCGGCTTTTACTCCAACTTTTTCTGATGGCCCGCCCTGTAAAGGGTTGATCACAACAACTGTATCTTTTTGAATATTGAACTGAAT
The DNA here is from genome assembly GCF_031581065.1 of Salibacter sp. Classification (NCBI taxonomy): domain Bacteria; kingdom Pseudomonadati; phylum Bacteroidota; class Flavobacteriia; order Flavobacteriales; family Salibacteraceae; genus Salibacter; species Salibacter sp. The sequence goes on along the minus strand of NZ_JAVLBN010000003.1, from coordinate 98,170 downwards.
TCCGATTCCTTCGAAATTCCCTTCGAGTGGCTCATTCATTGCCTGCAACTCTTTTGCACTGATGTAATACGAATGCGGATCGAGTTCCTGGAGCAGGTACTGAACAGTTTCGTCAACGAGTTTTTGTCGCTGAACTGTATCGACATATTCACTTTCTATATATCCGATTACTTCGTTGAGAATATTGAAGTTTTTACTCTCCCCCGGGTTGATCTTTTGAAAGGAAATTGTGGATGATCCTGTATTGAGGTTTATTCCCAAAAGAAATCCTACTGCAACTGCTAGTGATATGATGATGGGAATGTATACTTTGTTTTTTGACATGTCGTATTTTTGCTAAGAAGGACAAATTTAATATTCGCTTTGACTATTGAAGAAACGGAGCAAGCCATATTTGGTTTAAACTTTGATTAAAGCACTGGGGAGTCCTTTGCCCTTATTTTTTGCTTTGGGCTATGACCAATGACAAACAGATTGTAAATTAGCGCTCAACAAACCCCTACCTTACTGATTTATAAACTATTATTTATTTTGGCAGCACTTTTGATAACTATCTTCATAAAGCAATAACTATGAAATATTTTGCATCAATTCTATTAGGTCTTTTTATCGCACTCACTTCTTACAGCCAAAAAAGCAACCTGACTGTATTTTCAGAATCCGAAGAGCTTTTCCACCTCACGATAAACGGCATTCAAAAAACTGATACAGCTCAATCGAACGTAAAAATCAAGAACCTCGATCAGCCGCGTTATTCGGTCAAAATTGAGTTCAAAGATAAAAGCAAGGGAGTCATTGATAAAAATGTTTTTCTAAAGCCGGGAATGGAATCGGTTTATGCGATAAAAATGAAAAATAACGGCCGATATGTGATGCGCTGGCACAGTGAGTCTTCTATCAACGGAATGCCAACACCAACAAAAGAAGAGGTTGTTCATTTTGAAACGGAACCTGATGTAACAGTAAAAGAAAACAGCCCCGATGAGGTGAAAACAGGTTTTAAACGCATTGACAACGTTCAAAGAGTTGATCAACGTATTGAAAAAACGGAAGTAAAACACTCTGCTCAAAGCTATAACGGGCAATTTGTTCCAAACGGCACAATGTGTTCTTCTCCTTCAATGAATGCAAAAGAGTTCATGGATTTCAAGTACAATTTGGAAGAAGAAAATATGTTTAAGCGTGAAGATGCTATTGAAAATGCACTGGATCATCAGTGTTTTTTAGCTGAGCAAATTGCTGCTCTTCTCAAACTTGAATACAGCACGGTCGACAACATGAGAATAGCTCGCCTGGCCTACAGAAGCACTTTCAACACTGAAGATTACATGGTAGTAGTGAATACTTTTGATTCTAAAAGCAAAAGAGAATCACTACTCACTTTTTTGCAATCAACAGGATCAACAGCTGATGTTCCTGAACCAACATATTCAGAACCACAAGAACCAACTCATTACCAAATGCCGGGCTACACTGGTGCGGTTGGTTGTGATTGGCCGGCATCTGATGAAGAATATTCGAGCATTATCAGCACAATTGAGAATCAGTCATTTTCTGACACAAAACTCAACACGGCAAAGCAATTTGCTTCATCAAAATGTTTGACAGTAGATCAGGTCAAAGGCTTGATGGAGCAGTTCAGTTTTGAAGATACCAAACTCGAATTTGCAAAATATGCATACGAACACACCTATGACATTGACAATTACTTCAAATTGAATGATGCCTTTTCATTTGAGTCTTCAGTGAGTGAACTCCAGGAGTATATCCAGAACAAGTAAAACAAATACAGTCTTTTTCAGGTGATAACAATAGAATTGCTCTTTTTTTGAGTTTCATCATTTTTATAACAACGTATTTATTCTCATTTTACAAGTTGGGTTATCACGACTGATTAAACAATTAATGCTCCTGCTTTTTGAAACTTATCCTCTTACATTAAAAAATAACTATTAGTAGAAGTGTTTAATCCAAAAGAGCAAATTTACAATCTATGGAATCAATTGCGTTTCATGCACCAAAACAATGTTGAGTTGACGATAAACGGACCTGACCAATCATTTATGGGTGATTCCAAAAAACTCAATGTTGTGCTTAGTGCTATTATATCAAATGCTATCAACTATCAAAAAGATGAGGGTGATAGCAAAATTAGTGTCGATATCAACATTGATGACAAAAAATCTTTAAGCATTTCCATAACCGACAATGGAGAAGGAATAGACAAAGAAGTAATGCCCAAAATTTTCGATCTCTTTTACCGTGGAAACCCAAAAAGTAACGGGGCCGGAATTGGGCTATAAATAGCTAAAGGAATCACCGAAAGCATGAATGGAAAACTCACGTTACAGTCAGAACCGAAAGAATTCACACGGGTTGATATCAGCATCCCACAACAATAAAAAAAGCCGGACTTTCGCCCGGCTCTGACCGTAAATTCGTAAATCATTTAAGCATAGCTAAGGCGAAGCATATTTGACATGCCTTTATTTGCAATGGGCATGCTCGCGATGTTGATCACGAGATCATCTTCATCCAGGTAGCCTTTTTTCTTGAGTTCAAACTTGATATCATCGATCGTTTGATCAGTACTCACAAACTTATCGTAGAAGAACGCACGCGTTCCCCAAAGCAAGCTGAGCGTGTTGAGAAGCTTGATATTTCCCGTAAACACAAACACGTGAGATTTGGGTCTGAAAGATGAAATTTTAAAAGCTGTGTAACCGCTAAAAGTCATGGTCACAATTCCGGATGCTCCTGTCCTTTTAGACAATCTAACTGCCGAGAAACAAACATTGTCAGAGATAAAACGATCTTGATTGATATCGGGCTCAAACTCTTTGTAGTAAATGCCTCCAAAGGATTCAACCTCAATAAGGATCTTGTACATCGCTTTAATCACCTCATGGGGGTGTTTCCCAACAGATGTTTCTCCGCTCAGCATTACGGCATCGGCTCCGTCCATTACAGCGTTTGCCACATCATTGACCTCAGCACGAGTTGGTGTAATATTATCGATCATCGTTTCCATCATTTGTGTGGCGATGATCACCGGCTTTGCCTGAAGTTGACATTTGCGCACAATTTCTTTTTGAATGAGCGGCACTTCCTGCATGGGTATTTCAACACCTAAATCTCCACGTGCAACCATGACACCATCGGTTGTATCGATAATTCCATCCAGGTTGTCGATTGCCTGTGGCTTTTCTATTTTGGCAATTATCCTGATGTCTTGTCCGGCATCTTTGATCAATTCTCTTAACTCATCAATATCACTTGCTTTGCGTACAAATGAAAGCGCTATCCAATCCACATCACAGGTGAGGATGAAGTCGAGATCTTTGCGATCCTTTTCTGTGAGGCAGGGAAGTGAGATAAGCGTATTGGGTAAATTCACTCCTTTTTTGGATGAGAGCTCACCTCCGTGTAAAACTTTAGCCTTTACCTCTTGCTTGCCGTCAGTATCAACGATTTCAAACATCAATTTTCCATCATCGATCAAAATGCGCTCTCCCTTGCTCACATCAGTAGGGAACTGCTCGTAGTTGATGTAAATTATTTCAGCATTACTCAACTGCTCCTTAACCGTAAAAGTTACTTCAGATCCATCTTCAAGATTCACACTTCCGTTTTCAACATCACCAATCCTGATTTTTGGTCCCTGTAAATCGGCAAGGATAGCGGTAAAGGAACCCAGTTCACGATCCACTTCACGTATCCTGTCAATGATCTTCGCAACATGCTCGTGTTGACCGTGTGAAAAATTCAAACGGCAAACATTGACCCCGTTTTGGATCAACTCTTTTATTTGCTCCTTTGAATCTGAAGCCGGCCCAAGAGTAGCGACAATTTTTGTTTTATTTCTCAATCTATTCATTCCAATATCAAATTTTTAGTCGACTTTGTTTTTTGTGGGTCAATCTCAAAAACGGTCAGAACCATTTTTAGCGAACCTATTTGGTCACAAATAGCATCCGTATCGAGCTGACTGTAGAGTCCGGTAATAGCAAAGATATAATCAGCGTGTTTAAACTCCGGCACCAATGTACCAACCGGGCTTCTATTCCCGAGTACAAAGTAAGTGAAGTGCTCTTCAGGCTCTTCCCAAATATAAAAAGGAAATGAAGCCGTTTCACCTGATGTGGTTTTGATTTGGTAGTCGGGTTCTTTTTCAAATTTGCTTTCTAAAACCTGATCGAGCCCCCAAACAAAACGAAACTCTTTTTGATGACAGCTGATTCCTGCCAAAAAGTAATCCTGTTGATCACCTGTGTCGAGAACTAACTTTTTCTTAGCCATTTCAGGCTTCGAAATTACTACTCTAATAGAGATTTAGAGCTATTACCGGATATTATTTCTCTTTTGCTATTTGGTTAAGGGCTATTTTGGCCGCTGCTTGTTCTGCCTTTTTCTTAGATCTTCCCGTTCCTTCACTAACATTTCTCCCGTCAATTTTGACAATTGCTTTGTAAGTTCTAAAGGCATCTCCTTCTTTTGAGTCTTCTATTGTTTGAAAATTGAGCTTGAAGCGCGATTTTTGAGAGTGCTCGATTAATTTGCTTTTGGGATCAAAGTCGAGCTTTTCAAATTTTGACAACTCCACAAACCGGAGCAGAAGCCTTTCCTGGATCAACTGATTAGCAACCTCAAATCCACGATCGAGGTAAACAGCGCCTATCAGCGCTTCCATCGCATTTCCGCCAAGAGAAGTTTCGTTTTTAGAGCGTTCTACACGTGCTATTATAAGCGAGTTGATTCCCAAATCCATCGCCATTTTATTGAGCGTGTTTCGGCTCACAATTTTGGAGCGCATCTTGGTTAAAAAGCCCTCATCTTTCTCAGGGTAATGTTTGTAGAGGTAATCAGCTACAATAGCATCCAGGACAGAATCACCCAAAAACTCGAGCCGTTCATTATTGGCATTGCGTTTTTCAAAGACAGATTTATGCCTGAACGCGAGCTTGAAGAGTTCTACATTTTCAGGGACATACCCAAATACCTCAGCAGCCTTTTGCAATTCCGGTTCTGACGGTGAAATTCCTAAGAAGTTTTTGATAAATCGACTGAGTGCCAAGGTGCTACTTCACAAGTTTGCGGAAGATCACTGAAGCATTGTGACCACCAAACCCAAATGTGTTTGAGAGAGCCGCATTTACTTCTCTTTCTTCTGCTTTGTTGAAAGTAAGATTGAGTTTATCGTCAATCTCTTCATCATCGGTAAAGTGATTGATTGTTGGCGGAACGATATTTTCTTTAACCGCCATGATTGAAGCGATTGCTTCAATAGCTCCCGCAGCTCCCAGCAAGTGACCCGTCATCGACTTTGTAGATGAAATATTCATCTTGTAAGCGTGATCACCAAATACTTTTTTGATCGCTTTAACTTCAGCCACATCGCCTAATGGTGTTGAAGTACCGTGAACATTCACGTAATCGATATCTTCTTTTTTGACACCGCTGAAATCATTGAGAGCGTTTTCCATAACACTTGTAGCGCCCAGTCCTTCAGGATGGGGAGCTGTTAAGTGGTGAGCATCAGCGCTGAGTCCGCCACCTGCAATTTCTGCATAGATTGTGGCCCCTCTGGCAACAGCATGCTCGTACTCTTCGAGAATAATTGCCCCGGCTCCTTCACCGAGGACAAAACCATCGCGATCTTTATCGAAAGGTCTCGATGCCGTTTCGGGAGAATCATTACGAGTTGACAATGCCTGTAGAGCATTAAATCCACCTACTCCACTTTCGTTCACTGCAGCTTCAGACCCACCTGAAACAATAACGTCAGCTTTCCCCAAACGAATGAGATTGAAAGCATCGATCAATGCATTAGTAGCCGAAGCACATGCAGATACTGTAGAGTAGTTTGGTCCGCGAAAACCGTACTTGATCGAAATATTACCGGCAGCAATATCAGCGATCATTTTTGGAATAAAGAACGGATTGAAGCGAGGGTTTCCATCATTTCTGTAAAAACCCTGCACTTCATCCTGGAATGTTTGAATACCACCGATTCCGGAGCCCCATATGACTCCAACCCGGCTGATATCAATATCATCATTATCGAGCAGATTAGCATTCTTCACTGCCTCATCAGCTACCACCATAGCATACTGCGAGAACAGGTCCATTCTTCTCGCATCTCTGCGATCAAAATGATCCTTTGGGTCAAAGCCTTTAACCTCACAGGCAAACTGTGTTTTAAAGTTAGAGGCGTCAAACTTAGTAATGGGGGCACTTCCACTTTTTCCACTAATAAGTCCTTCCCAGTACTCCTGAGTAGAATTTCCAATGGGTGTAAGCGCGCCTAAACCCGTAACTACAACTCGTTTCAATTGCATGCCACAGTAGTATTAAAAATTGGCAAGATGATGTTTACTTATCCGCGTTCTCTTCGATGTACTTTACAGCTTCTCCTACAGTTGAGATGTTTTCAGCTTGATCATCTGGGATAGCGATATTGAATTCCTTCTCAAATTCCATGATGAGTTCAACAGTGTCTAATGAATCAGCTCCCAGATCATTAGTGAATGAAGATTCAGGAGTAACTTCACTTTCGTCAACACCTAACTTGTCAACAATGATAGAAGTAACTTTACTTTTGATGTCAGACATTTTCCTTAATTTTAGAGTTTAGAAACGCTGCAAAGAAAAGTAAAACCTTTAATTGGTACAAATTTTTGTTACTATCTCAATAACAGCTCATTACCTCTCTTAAGCTCTTTCTGGCGATGTTGGGAACCTCGGTATTATCCGCTGGAAATCCTACAGGGATGAGTAAAAAGGGCTGTTCGTTACGTGGTCTGTTGAGTATTTTTTTCAAAAATCCCATGGGACTTGGAGTATGTGTAACGGCTACCAAACCGGCATTGTGAATAGCGCTCAAAAGCATACCACAAGCTATCCCCACACTTTCATTGACATAATAATGGCGTTTTCTGCTCCCATCCTTATTGTAGCCGTGTGATTGTTTCATAACAACTAAAAGGTGTGAAGCTTCCTCTAAAAATGGTTTGTGATGATCAGTCCCTAAGTGATCAATATCTTCAAGCCACTCATCACTCATTCGTTCTTTGTAATTTTCATACTCTTCTTTTTCTGCAGCCCCTCTTATTTCCTTTTTAATGGTCGGATCCGACACCACACAAAAAGTCCAGGGCTGAAGATTTGCTCCCGAGGGAGCTGTATTGGCAGCAGCAATAATATTTTCAATCACTTCGATCGGAACCGGTTTTTTGGCGAAGTGCCTAACTGTTCGTCTTTCCGAAAGCCATTCTGCAAAATCATGAGATCTCTCCAACATTTCCTCTTCTGAAAACGTCTCTATACTATAGGGTATGAAATCTTTTGCCATGTTCTAAGTTTAATGTTGAATTTGAGAACAAACCAATTGATTAATACTAATTTTGCCGAAAGTTAATCAAATAGCTGTATATTAATAAATTACAAAAGCTTGTTTTTGGATCTGACCGAAAACAGAACTTAAAATTATGAAAAACATTGCCATCTTAGCCTCAGGCACAGGCACGAATGCTGCAAAAATAATGGATCATTTTATCGGAAACCCTCAGATTTTTGTTTCGGTGGTTGCCAGCAACAATGACACAGCAGGTGTTCTCGATGAAGCTGTTGAACGCGGTGTACCAACCGCAATTTTCTCTAATGAGCAACTCCATGACGAGGAGATCATGCTCAATATGCTACACGGAATTGACCTGATCGTTCTCGCTGGCTTTATGCGCAAAATTCCACCTTTTTTGCTGGAAGAATTTGAAGACAGAATTGTCAATATTCATCCTGCTCTATTGCCAAAGTTTGGCGGAAAAGGCATGTATGGTAATAAAGTTCACGAGGCTGTAATTGAAGCTGGCGAAAAACAAACAGGCATTACGATTCATCTTGTGAACGAAGAATACGATGAGGGAAAAATTCTCTTTCAGGAAAGCATTCCGGTTAAGCAAACTGACACTCCCGAATCTCTCGCCATGAGAGTGCAAAAACTCGAGCACGAGCATTTCCCCAAAATCATTCAAAAACTTGTAAGGTCACTCTAAAATGGAATTGAGTTTAAAAGAGATTATTACTGTAACACTGGTATTATTCGCTGTTGTTGATCCTATTGGAAATATTCCTATTGTTCTTGACCTCAGGGAAAGATTAGGCCATATTCAAAGTGAAAAGGCCAGCATTGTAGCAGCTATCATCATGATTGTTTTTGTTTTTGTGGGAGAAACCATTTTGAAGTTCATTGGAATAGATGTCAACTCTTTTGCTGTTGCCGGAGCTTTTGTCCTGTTTTTTATGGCGCTTGAAATGGTTTTGGGTATAGAACTATTTAAGCATGATGCACCCAAAACAGCAGCAGTCTTCCCTCTTGCATTTCCTTTAATAGCAGGAGCTGGAACATTGACAACTATTCTCTCACTCAGAGCCGAATACGAAACAGAAAACATTATTACTGCTATCATAATCAACATTGCATTTGTTTATACAGTGCTCAAATCATCGGCTAAAATGCAGCGTTTTTTGGGGCCATCAGGAATTGATATTATCAGAAAGATATTCGGGGTGATTATTCTCGCTATTTCGGTCAAGTTATTCACGAGTAACATCAGCTCACTCATTCAATTTTAATAAATGGGATTAAAAGGGACGCTTAGCAAGCCATACGCACACATAATTAGCAGCGCTCTCAAAAGCGATGCTAAAAGAGGAGTTGATCTTCAGCTCAAAATAATGCGAAATTTGGTGACAAGAGCCCGAAAAACGGCATTCGGATCTGACCATGACTTTGCCAATATTGAAACGCACTCTGATTTTAAGAATAGAGTTCCCATCCGTGACTACGAAGCACACAGGCCTTATATCGACCGAATCATAAAGGGCGAAAAAGATGTATTATGGCCAGGTATGCCGGCTTATTTCTGCAAAACATCAGGTACTACTTCAGGGGCAAAGTTTATTCCTTTAACAAAAGACTCCGTCCCTTATCATGTAAACGCTGCAAAAAATGCATTGCTCAGCTATATTGCTGAAACAGGCAACAGTTCGTTCTTAGATGGAAAAATGATTTTTCTACAGGGCAGCCCTGAACTCGATAAAGTTGGCGATATACCACTTGGTAGGCTCAGCGGAATCACAGCTCACTGGGTCCCCAATTACCTGCAAAAAAACAGAATGCCCTCCTGGGAAACCAATTGCATTGATGATTGGGAAACCAAAGTTGACAAAGTAATTGAAGAAACCCGGGTTGAGGATATGAGGCTCATTAGCGGTATTCCCAGTTGGGTCCAAATGTATTTTGAGCAACTTTTAGAAAAAACCGCTGCTAATAATGTGAAGGAAGTTTTCCCAAACTTTTCGCTTTTCGTTTATGGAGGGCTCAATTATGCTCCTTACAAGCCCGTTTTTGATAAGTTGATTGGCGAAAGCATCGATTCCGTAGAAACCTACCCCGCTAGTGAAGGATTTATTGCTTTTCAGGATTCACAGTTAGAACCGGGGTTACGGCTCAACGTCAATGCCGGAATGTTTTTCGAATTTATTCCGGCCGATCAATTTTTCGAAGAAAATCCACCTCGCTATCATTTAGGTGAAGTGGAACTGAATAAAAACTACGCTATTATTCTCAGCACAAATGCGGGCTTGTGGGGATACAACATTGGCGACACCGTAAAATTTGTTTCCCTCGATCCTTACAAAATTGTTGTAACAGGCAGAATCAAGCATTTTATTTCTGCATTTGGTGAACACGTCATTGCAGAGGAAGTGGAAAGTAGCCTCAAAGAAGTTATTCATCACTTTGATGCACAGGTGAAAGAATTCCATTTAGCTCCTCAAATCAACCCTGAGGATGGATTACCCTACCACGAGTGGTTTTTCGAGTTTGATGATGAGCCCCACAACCTCGATGCTTTTAGACTAAAACTAGACAAGGCTCTCCAGGACCGAAACCCCTATTACAAAGACTTAATACAGGGAAATATCCTGAGGCCCCTTGTAATTTCAAGAGTTGTGAAAGGTGGGTTCAATAATGTGATGAAACAAAGAGGAAAACTGGGTGGTCAAAACAAAATTCCGAGATTAGCAGATGATCGAGTGCTAGCTGAAATGATGAAGCCGTTCTTAAAATAAAAAAAGGAAGCAGTAAAACTGCCTCCTTTTATGACAACGTACCCCCTTTGCACTCAAACATTCAAACTGTTAGATTTCAAGTACGTTGCTAATTAACTATTGCTTTAACCAAAACAATAAACCTTAGACGCTTCAAACCTAATCATACACTTGTTTTAACAGCCCTATAACGTATGATTAATACCGTAATGTGAGAAAATGTGAGAACTGACTAACTTTGCCATCAATATTTTTCTAAAACAATAAAAAAAGATATTTTGCTCAAAAAGCTCACACTTACACTTTTCATCTTTCAGCTTATCACGTTTTCATCAATGATAGCCGAAACGAGCCTCGACTCTCTTTTAAGTTCTATTCAAAATACCGATTCTTTGACTCAATCACAGATTGAAGAATTTAATCAAACTTTGATAAAGACAGATGAGAAATTTCTTACTCCAACCTTAAACGTATTCTTCAAAGCCAAGAACCACCCCAATATTTCACTGGAAAAAACCACAAAAATCCTGCGATCAAAGGTTGATGATTGTGAAGATTGGCTACATGTTGAAATTTTTCAGGTTCAGGACACAATTGATAAGGGTGATATTGATAAAGGCATCAAAAACGCTAAAAGGCTAATTAATGAAAGAAAGTGCAAAACTGCTCGACAAAACTATATATTAGCTCAGTCTATTGGAACAGGGTTTTACTATGTCCAACGTTATGACTCTGCTATTCATTACTTTAAAAAAGCGCTCGATCTATCTTTACTCGAAAAAGACACATTGGCAATTTTGTCAAATAAAGTCAACATTGGAAGTTGCTATTATGGACTTGGCGCGTACCGTACTGCCCTATATTATTTTCAAACAGTTGTTGACAGCAATAAAGATCTGAATTACATCAACACAAAGAATGTTCAAAATAACATTGCGGCCATTCTCAATACTATTGAGAACTATGATAAGGCAGCAAAACAGCTAATTGAAGTATTTCCTTCTAAAAAGGATTTGAAATCAAATGGAAACACAAATAAGTTAATAGCAATTAATGTTTTGCGCTGTTACTCAGATTTGATACCAGACTCTCTTAGAAAGACTTCATTCAAACTCCTTAACCAAACTCAAGACGATCCAGGACCCTATCAAACAGCAATAAGGACTGAAATAGCAAGATTTTATTTTGATAATGGTGAAATTGATAGCGCGAGGATCATTCTTAACAAGGACAAGACTAAAATGTTGGAGGATACAGCTTTTTTCCTCGATTTTGCTCTTGATCTTTACAGAGAAATTGATGGTTTGGCCCTTACCAATAAAGAACTCGAAGATCTCTTAAAGTTTGCTTCAGATAGTGATTATCAAAAATATGCTGCTACAATTGGTTATATGATAAGCAAAAATCAATGGGTAGGGTCAAAAGACTCAATACTTACGCATTATCATAAAGTGACATCAGGCTTTTTTGAGGCAAATGACTCACTCATCAAGAAAGATCTATCTATTTACAACAAAATCAAGCAAATGGATTTTCAAATTTCATCTTTGGATAAAAAAGTCAAACAATCAGAAAGAGAAAATCAGCTTTTAATTATTGTAATAGTCAGTTTAGCTTTAATTGTTGGTCTCATCTTAATAGTGCTCTTCCTTTATAAAAAACAAACTTCATATAAGCTCAAACTCAATGAATCAAGAGAAGCGAGTCTTATAAAACAAAAAAGACTCGCTGAAGCCAAAAGCAGAGAGGCTCAAACAAAAGAAGAGCTCATTTCAATTAAAAATAATGTATTTGAAGAGCTGATTCCATTTTTTGATGAGCTCAGTCTTAACATTAAAGAAATGCTCCCTGGACTCCCTAAATCAATGAAAATAAAGTACCTCACATTTCGGGAAAACCTAGACAGGCTCAAAACACTTCTCAACTTTAAGGAAAAAGCGATTAGTAATACAATGACTCATGACCAATCTTTAACTTTAGAAGAAAAATTGGATTTAACTGATAGAGAGATTAGAATAGCTCGCCTCATAAAGTCAGGAATGTCATCAAAAGAAATAGCTGCTACTTTGAACCGCAAAGCCTCATATGTTAACAACTTGCGCTCCAAGCTCAGGAAAAAGCTCAATCTCGACCACAATCAGAGCCTGGAAGAAGAATTGCGCAAACTCAATCTCTAAAGAAAATTTATGGTCAGAGCCACTGCGGTAATGTACACCTCTGTACTTTTGACGCGGAAATGAAAAGGAGCACCTGGCATAGAATTAAAACGTGGCGCCTGGCCTACCCTGTAATGCTCAGCCAGTTTGGCCAAATCATGGTTGCTACTGCTGACAGTATTATGGTTGGCCGGGTGGGGACTATTCCATTAGCTGCTTCAACTCTTGCTAACAGTATTTTTCTCATCGTATTTGTATTTGGTATTGGCATCAGCTATGCTGTTAGTCCGCTCGTGGCAAATGCTGATGGCGAGAAAAACACTAAACGGATAAGCTCCCTACTCAAGCATGCGGTTTATATCAATGCTGCGCTGGGTTTGGTTCTGACCGGTATTGTATTAATCTTCAACTTCAACCTCCATTGGTTTGACCAGGATATTCGAGTCGAAAAATCAGCTCTCAGCTACATGTTTATCATCAACATGTCTCTGTTGCCCACCATGTTGTTTTTCGCATTTAAACAGTTTGCTGAAGGCCTTTCGAGTACGAAACCGGCAATGATTATCACGCTGGTTACCAATGCGCTCAATATTTTGCTCAACTACCTTCTTATTTACGGGAAATTTGGTCTCCCGGCTATGGGTTTAGACGGAGCCGGTTACGCAACACTTATAGCAAGATTTTTAATGATGGGTGGTATTGCCTGGCTTGTGATAGCAAATAATCCGTTCAGGAAATACTGGAAAGCTATTAAATGGAAGCGCATTCAGTGGGACACATTCAACCGGATTCTCAAAATTGGTGTCCCCAGCGGTATGCAAATGGTATTTGAAGTGGGTGCTTTTGCAGGTGCGGCTGTAATGGCCGGATGGATATCTCCGCAAGCTCAGGCAGCTCACAACATCGCCATCAACCTCGCCTCAATCAGCTATATGGTAGCAACCGGATTAGCAGCAGCAACAACCGTAAGAGTTGGAAACCAGCTTGGAAGACGCGATATTCAAAGCCTACGAACAGCCGGATTTACCGGAATCAAAATGGTAATTTGGATTATGCTCATTGCTGGTGTTTTACTCTTTGCCGGAAAGGATCTTCTACCAAAACTCTATGTCACTGATGAAACAGTCATTCAAATTGCCAGTAGCTTGTTGATTGTTGCTGTTGTTTTTCAACTGAGCGATGGCATTCAGGTTATTGGCCTCGGAGCTCTGCGCGGATTAGAGGATGTCAAAATTCCAACCTTTATAACGCTTATCGCCTATTGGGTTTTTGGACTCCCCGTAGGTTATTTAGCCGGCATAATAGGCCCGTTTGGTGTTGATGGTATTTGGTACGGCCTCGCTAGTGGCCTAACAGTTAGCGCAATTCTTTTGATTTGGCGTTTTGACAGGGTCACAAAGAAACTGAAGAAGAGAGTGAAAACTAATGCCTAATTAATTTCTTCGTAGTCAGGATGTCATTTTCTCTATAAAAACGAATAAAGTACAATCCATTCCCGATTTTTGAAATATCAATCCTCATTTTTCGGTCAGAGCCGGACTTCTTGACGGCAACCAGCCTACCCATGGGGTCGAGGATTTCAACCCTGCTTATATCCCAGTTTTTAGGCAGATTGACATTAATAAAATCATCGTTTACAGGGTTTGGATAAATCAATGCGTCATTGTTGGTTGACTCATTTGCCAAACCTGTTGAAGGACCTTGAGCTGAGTCGATTATCACTGTATCGAACAATTCACAGGAATTAGCATCTGAAACTTCTAAAAAGTATTGCCCTACACTCAAGCTATCGTATGGCGGGCTCTGACTGTTACCATTCCATGAATAACTGTAAGGTGGCGTTCCCCCATAAACAAGGACATCGACAAACCCATCATTTCCTGTTTCCACATCCTGCGCAACTGACTGTGCGAACAACTCCTGTGGTTCATCGATAAGGACTATTCCTGAATCCTCACATCCATAAAAATCAGAATAAAAATAAACGTACTCCCCAGACTTCAGGTTTGATACTGTATTCCCTGTATCACCTGTTGACCAAATAATCTCATAAGGTATAGAAAAGCTGGAATCATAGGGCTCTACCTGTACTTCGCCTGTGGAGTCTCCGTAACAACTTATGTCTGTTGCAGACTCCGTCAAAAAAGGAGTGGAGTGATAGTTTACGTTAACGGTATCTGTAGTAAAGGAAACGCCATGAGATGTCATTATTTCAGCATAATAGCTTCCAGAATTAGTAACTTCCAAAGTATCAGAATGTACTCCATTATTCCAAATAACAGATTGATATCCCTGACCATTTAAAACAAGTTTCGTGTAATCATTTCCTGTGCATGTAGCTGTGTCACCAATTATCTGAACACTTTCTGACAGTGTTTCGCCTTCTTTAAAGTAATGATGAGTGTTTATTGCAGGATTGTAGTACGTATCAGTATGCCCGCTAATATAGCGCAGTTTCACAGAGTCAACTGTTGTCAGCTGTCCAAGGCCAAAAATCAAATGCTGTGAGTTTTGGCTTACGTATTGTTCTCCGCAAAAAGTGTATTCTGTAAACACATTAGTGTCAGCATAAACTTTGATCAAAGTCCCTATAGCTTGTTTATTTGAGACTGTTCCTTTAGCAGTAATCTTGATCCAGTTGTTTTGGTTTCCAGTGTTTTGCCAAAGGAAAGGATCGTCATTTCTTCCGTTATGAGAAACAATATCATAAAATCCATCGTTGTCAATATCTCCTCTTGCAACTGCATATGAAGCAGCTACAGTTGAGTTGGAAAACACTGAATCACCATTACTAAATCCCTGACCGTTATTATTTATAAAAAAATGACTTGCAACCTGAGGGGCTACACTTGAGTCGTCAGGGTGCCCTGTTGCAACGTAAAGGTCTTTCCATATATCATTATTGAAATCAACCCATGTAGCTCCCCAGGAATATTCGTTAAGAGAAACACCGTATTGATTGCTTTGCTCCTGGTAAATCCCTGAATTTTTTATGAAGAGTTTAGTACTGTAATAATCCCCCGTATTAGTAAGATACACATCTAAATCTTCATCATTATCAAAGTCACCAAATGTACTTGTCATTGGAAATTGCTGAGGCATATTTAACCCAACACTATCGGCTACATCAGTAAAGGTCTCATTATGATTGTTGATATATAGCCTGTTGTTATAGGGTAACCTGTCATTCATCACAAACAGATCAGGCCAATTATCATTATTGTAATCTATCCACACACTTTGATAAGTAGTTTTAATTGAATCTCCTACCCCTGCACTTTGAGTAATATTTGTGAAAGTCCCAT
The DNA here is from genome assembly GCF_031581065.1 of Salibacter sp. Lineage (NCBI taxonomy): Bacteria > Pseudomonadati > Bacteroidota > Flavobacteriia > Flavobacteriales > Salibacteraceae > Salibacter > Salibacter sp. The sequence continues at coordinate 82,599 of NZ_JAVLBN010000003.1, read as the reverse complement.
CCCCGTTGTTCTTATATAATTCATTCGTTCTATTTTGAGATGCGTTATTCCCATATTCATATTTACACACATAAAAATCCAGGAACCCATCTTTATTAAAGTCTCCAAAAGATGCACCATATGTGTTTGCAAATGCATTTGAAAGCCCTGCCTGTAAAGTTATATTTGTTAAATTTAAATCTCCATCATTTTCAAACAATTCAAATGCTCCAGAGTAAGTTGTCATAAACAAATCGTAATCTCCATCATTGTCAAAATCCACCCACAGCACATGTTTTACAGGACCATTACAGTAGATGGAAACATCTGTTTTGACATAGCTTCCACTATCATTTAGAAAAACTATTAAACTGTCGTTTTCCATAGCAAACGTCAGATCATCCCATCCATCCTTATTAATATCAAAAAAACTGACTCCACTTCCATAGCGATCGTTTGTTACAAGTCCCGTATGAATGTTCTGTGAGCCGGCAACATCATTAAAGGACTGCCCATACATCAAAAAGGGCATAACGAACAAGGCAAGCGATAATATGTATGCTTTGAATTTATTCAACGACTACGAGTTTAATTGTTATTGGACTTCTTTTAAGGTTTAGGGTTAAAAAATAAACTCCCTGTTTTGTGTTTTTTGTACTAAAAGTAGAGCGCCCATTTTCGAAAATCAAACTTTGAATTAGAATCGTTTTACCAGCCACATTTTTGAGTGTCGCTTCAGTTTTGCTAATATTCGAGCTTGTCTCAATAATGACCTCCCTGCCTTTTTTGACAGGGTTTGGATAAACTTTAACATCTCCCTGTAAGTTATTCATGCTTATTCCAGTTGCAGCTAAGTCAACTTCAAACCCGGACATTACTGTATCCACCAAAACTTTATTCCCTGATTGATCTGTTCCTTTATCCACATAAACTTCAATGTCAGTTTGCCAAAATGTTTGTTGATTTATAGTGTACTCTAGTTTATAGGAGGTGTTATTTAGCCAGGCTGAAGCAGTGTGATCAATATTAAATATCCCTTTTACAGTGGAATCACTAAATGAAAGCTCCGGAAAAACTGAAGTATTCATTTCTTCATCAAACACTATGATTGCCGATAAAACATCAGTCTCATTATTGACATTAGAAGTATTCGTCATCGCTGATAGAACACGAGGGTTACGAGTATCAAAATACAATTGATCAGGGAAGCTTCCCTGGTTTTGGTTATTCCCTAGTAAGTCTTTAGCATAATTAACCGTAACACCTACCTGATCAACCTCAACATCGTGATCCTGAATATTAAACCTGGCAATTAACAATGAATCTCCCTGCCACTCACTTTCAAATGGATTATAAATCATAGAACTCGCATCTACAGAACTAACTGATGTAGAAACTGCAGGCAACTGTGTAGTATCCATTCGCTCGTCAAACCTCAACGACATTTCATAATTGGCTACGCCCTTATGAGCATCGTAAACAGTATCTGCTGATAGTTGAATTGATGTAACTGATGGTTTTTTAGTGTCAACATGTATTAACTGTGGCAAAAGCTGTTGTTGTGGTGAATTGCCGGCAAGATCAACTACAGAGTTAGTCAGAACCGAAATGTTGTGCGATTCAAAGCTGTTATTATTCAAACTAAATACCGCTTTATAAGCAGAATCGCTTTCCCATTCGCTTAGCTGATATATTTGCGCTAAAGCGGTAAAAACGTTAGTATCAGAAAAAGATAGAGCGGGCTTGTGATTCGTTTTCATTTCCTCATCAAACGTGAGGGTTACCGTCATAGCGTTTTGACCAATATCTGTTTTGGTTAACCCGGTATCATTAATTGTAGAGCTCGTTAAAGCAGGCTCTCTTGTATCTACTGTAATTACATTATGAGCGGTATCAGCTACAATTGCGTTTCCCGCCAAATCAGATCCTGAAGTAATAGCATATTCAGTTTGAAAGTATTCATTATCCAAATCCTGAGTATTGTAATGAGCAACGTAGCTAAGTGAGTCTATCCAGTAACTCTGTCCCTGATCATAAGAGAGGTCTTGCTGAATAGAAGTAGGCGCTATAAATTCAGCCTGTACAAGTACCGATGTATCCATGGGTTCTGAAAAAACAACCTCTACATTCTTAAAGCCGGTAGTTTTGCTATTCAACACAGAATCGGAAACAGTAACAGATATGACCTCTGGCTTTTTCGTATCAATCTCAAAAGGTTTTCTGAATAAAACAGGTGACTGAACTACACCATTTTGACCCTCCCCTCCTGAGACCTTAACTGTAACACTATCTAACTCTTCGATGCTATTATTTACATGGTAGTTCAATTCTATAACATTTGTATCAACCCAGGAATAACTAACAGAGTCCAAACAAACAGTTAACGGATTATCATTTAAAAAGGTGAAGTTGGGTAACTTCGTAGTGTCCATGTACTCATCAAAAGTAAACACACACGAAATGGAGTTCCCAATATCACTTCTTGAAATGAGTGAATCTGTGACAGTAAGATCCGTAATAGCCGGCTTTTTCTTTGACACAAACTCATTCGTTTTCGTAAAAGCAATATCTCCGATATCTACCCCCATTTTTCTTCCATCTATGTCATCAACCGGAGGGTGAATTCCGCCCCATATTCTCGATAAACTACACTCATCTGCAGCATCTTTATAAGTTGCCCACTGTAATTCAATATCTACACTTGGCCCTTCTTCAAAATGCAAAAAATCGTTTTGTGGAGCATCAAAAGTTCCCATTCCCCCCGGGAAGAAAGGATCTCCTGTCATTTGTGTCAAAACCTCAGCCGCTGCACTTGAAAAAGTTGAGTGCCCTGAAACATACCCGGCAAAAGGAGGTGTAACGAATGATGGGCGCTGGTAAGGCCACCAGTTTTCAGCCAATATCCAACCAACCCCGGCAATATCAACATTTGGATCGGTAATATGATCTGGACCTCTCCACGAGTACAGCTTTATTTTCCCCACATGCTGCTGGTTCTGACCAGCGAGCGTATCACCTGGTTGTACAACTTCAATGTAACCGGGAATCAACGGAATTCCAGCAGGATGAAAATTCGATAAACTCGTATCTGTACACTGCCCTTTACTCGCCATATAACGAATAGCAGAAACAGGTCTTATAAAATCGTACCACCCTTTGATTGACCACGAAACCACAGCTGCATCGTGAACAGCGCCACCAAGAGCTAAAAATGATTTCACATCGTATTCTAAATCTGAAAGAGTTGCTCCCTGTCCCATCCACTTTCGTTGAAACAACGAATCATCCATCGTTTCTTTTGTAATTTCAAACCAATGGCCGGGTGGTGTTTCAGAGTCGATACCATCAGCCCAAAACTCAGCCAAAACCCTAACATAATCACCTCGCGGAACAATTTGCGGTGTGTAAGGCTGCCCTGTTTTTGGGTTTACAGAGTACCCCTGATTGGGATCATTAACTCCCCCTTCAAAAAAATTATAGAAATTAGGTAAACTATCGTTGTTCAAAGGATATCCTGAAATATTACCTCTTGATGCTGGCGAGATATCCCACATTGTTGTATCGTTAGGATCATTGTGTGATTGCCAAACTGAAACCATACAAAAATTCCACTTGTACAAAGAGCTCAGGCCAGCTGTATCAGTAGTATCGATCAAAGATGGACCACCCGGATCCATGTAAACATTGTAGTTATTATTGTTTCTTGTTTTAATAGTTATCAATGTATCATGTAAAGCAAAAGGATCAACATTCCCCCATTCCGGAGATAAATGTGGCGGGGTAGATTGTACAGGATTCCCAGCCTGATCAATAGCTACAGTTAATGAAATAGCCTGCCATCTGTTTGGGTTGTTAATATTTGGGTTACCAGGCTGTTCAACTGCTATTGGAGGATTTGCCTGCTGATAATAATTATTTGCATAATCATTTTGCTCATTAGCCCCATCCTGATGACCGTAACTTATCATTTCCTGGGCCAAATAATTACCAAATTCTGCAGGACCGCCATTAACATAGTCTGTTGAAGTATTTGAGACATCAAAATTCAAAGATTGCATGATGCTATCTGCCCTGTTTACAACCCCTGCATAACCGGGTGAATTTTGAAACCTGTGCATAAGCAACCTGTAACTTGCATAAGATATTGCTTCAACTCTGGCAGAGTGAACATCCTGCGGAATTACAACCCCATCAAAATCTACTTGATACCCATGATAAACCTTGTCAAGAAATACTGTTTCTTTTGAAGGATCGTAGGCCGCCCAGGCGTCATATGAAATAGTTGACAAGTGATATAAATTTCGGGCATGTACAGTGGGACGTGCAAAATCATTTCGAATTGATTCGATTAATGCATCATTCCAAACACGAGCAATACTATGACCGCTTTGGCTTTGGCTGAAACACACATTCGTCCCAATCAAAGCAAGAAATATTAAAATTGAACTTCTCATAAACACATGGAGCTAAAATAAAATTTTACAACGGCTAATCAAAGCAAAATATTAAAATTGCCCGCCCTATCAATAGCATCGACACGTGAAATATAGTTTTTGACTCAAAACAATTTCCATTCTTTTGTACTTTCCTCATCATGAAAACATCAATAGTTTGGTTCAGGAACGACCTCAGGCTACACGATAACGAAGCCCTGGTTTCTGCAATAAACAATAGCGACCAGGTGCTACCAATCTTTGTTTTTGATGAGAAATACTGGGCTCAGTCAAAATTTGGGCATGTGAGAACGGGTTCTTTCAGAACGCGATTTATCATCGAAAGCATTGAAAACCTCAGGCAAAACATAAGGGCTAAAGGCGGAGAGCTAATGGTCAGATCCGGAAATCCGATCAACATCTTCAAAAACCTTATTGAAGAATTTGAGGTGACAGCAATCTATACTTCCATTGAAGTAGCTCATGAAGAAATAGAACTTCAAAACCAGGTTGAAAAGCTAAATATCAAAACTCATTTTTACCATCAAGCATCCCTTTTTCATCCAAATGACCTCCCTTTTGATAGTGAAGAAATGCCTGACGTGTTCACTCCATTTCGCAAAAAGGTTGATAAAAGAATAACGGTCAGATCCACTTTTCACACTCCATCAAAAATCAAAACGCCATTATTAACTCACCCCGGCAATATTCCAGCGTTTCACGACCTCAATTTAGAAGAACCACAAACCGATGACCGATCTGCTCTCGCTTTTAATGGTGGTGAAAATGCTGCATTGGATAGATTACAACATTATTTTTGGGAAACCCGTGAACTCCTCGAATACAAACAAAAACGAAATGGCTTAATCGGGGCAGATTACAGCTCTAAATTTTCACCGTATCTCGCTGCCGGTTGTATTTCTCCTCGTAAAATCTACCACGAAGTGAAAAAGTTTGAGCAGGAGGTAAAGAGTAATTCAAGCACTTACTGGCTTATTTTTGAATTGATGTGGCGCGATTTCTTCCGTTTTTTAATGGTCAAACACAAAACCTCCATTTTCAAAATTACCGGATTGTGGGATGTTCACAAAGAATGGAAAAAGCCCAATGAGCTGTTTGAAAAATGGAAACTCGGGAAAACAGGAGTTCCGTTCATCGATGCCAATATGCGCGAGTTGCTCCATACAGGCTTCATGAGTAACAGAGGGAGACAGAACGTTGCTTCTTTCCTGGCCAAAGACCTCAATATCGATTGGCGTTACGGAGCCTACTGGTTCGAATCTCAACTCATCGACTATGATGTTTATTCAAATTGGGGAAACTGGAATTACGTTTCTGGAGTTGGATCTGACCCTAGAAAAGAAAGGCGTTTCAACATAGCTCTTCAAGCTCAGAAGTACGACAAAAACGCAGAGTACATCAAGCTTTGGGTTCCGGAGTTAAATCATTTAGATGCTAAAAAAATCCTCAACTGGCACAACTATTCAGGATCTGACCGAAAAGAACTCGCTCCAGATTACCCTGAAATGATATACATAAGCGTATATTGGCGCTAAGGCATTTTGCCCACCAACTTGAAATAGTCTTTTAGCGTTTTCTTGACACTTGGCCGGTCATCAGGACCAAATATTTCGCTCGTTTCTCCATTGTTGAGAATTTCAAAACGGGCATCTTCAGTCATTGCGAGATAAATTTTTCCGGCAAAAAGGTAGTTATTGTAGCTGTTTGGCGTATTCAATGAAACAGTATCCCAGTCAGATCCGGAAACCGAGTACCGCACCTTCAGCGACTTTGCAGTATCAACTGCGCTGTTGGGCTCAGCAATGATATAAGCTTCATCTTTGAGCCAGTTATTGGCGATGAAAAAAGTGATGTTGGGCTGTGTCGCGTCTTTATTCCTACTCTTTATTCGATACAGATGAAAATTGGCATCCTCCCTCTTTTCAAACTCGTAATAGTAGCTGCGCACGTTTTTAAAAAAGAGCTCTTCCGGTTCAGTGACGTGAAAACTGACATCATTTAGCCTTATGGGTCTATCTTCTGGAAAAAAGATAATCAGCAAAATAAGCATGGTTAAAAACCAACCCACAAAAAGGATTTGAAGTTTATTTTTGTTTCTCAACATATTTGAAAAACAAAACTCTTTAGGGCTTGTTTAATCGCAACTAAAGAAACAAAAATTTAAAGCTTCAATAACTTTCAAAAATTTTGAACAAAAAAAGCCAATACTTGCTTATTCACATGTAAGCATTTAATAATTTGACAGAAAAGGATTTAAGAAGAGAGGTGCAGAATGGAAAATATGGTAACAAATAAAGGCGTCACATTAGTTGAACTTTCTGAGAATAGCAAAGTACTACTGGTGTTTTTGAGGCACTTTGGTTGCACTTTTTGCCGTGAAACACTGACAGAACTACTAAATCTTAGAAATGACATTGAAAACGAGGATACTGAAATTGTTCTTGTCCATCAAATGAACGATGAATATGCTGAACAAATTTTAAATATTTACCACTTAAACGATTTACACAGAATAAGTGACCCGGGCTTACACCTCTACGATTATTTCCACCTCAAAAGAGGTACCTGGAGCCAGGTATTTGGTTTAAAAGTTTGGTGGAGAGCAATTGTTGCCGGAATTTTCAAAGGTCACTTAGTGGGTAAGGAACAAGGTGATGGCTGGCAAATGCCTGGCGTATTTGTTATCCATGAAGGTGAAGTTGTTTCAAAATTCATCCACAAATACGCCTCAGATCGTCCCGATTATTTAAATCTTGCAAAAACTAAATTCAGAAAAGCTGTTTCTTGAAAGCAAAAGTAATAGGTGCAGGTATAGCCGGACTCGCCACAGCCATAAGATTAAGAGCTAAAGGTTACGAAGTTAAAGTCCACGAAGCTAACTACTACCCGGGAGGAAAATTGACTGCGTTCCAACAGGGAGATTACCGCTTTGATGCAGGGCCTTCATTATTCACCTTGCCGCATTTAGTAGATGATTTATTCAAACTGAGCGGTAAAAACCCAAAAGACTATTTCGATTATATTAAGTTGGATACTGCATGCCACTACTTTTGGGATGATCTCACAGTTTTTAATGCTTCTACAAATCCTAAAAAGTTTGCTGAAGAGGCTGCAAAGGTTTTTTCAGTTCCCGAGGTTGAAGTACTCGATTACCTAAAATATTCTCACAAACTCTACGAATACAACTCCCCCGTTTTTCTTGAGCAATCATTACACAAAATCAAAAACTACTTGAGAAGCCATGTGGGAAAAGCTCTTTTGAGAATTTGGCAGTTCAACCTGGGTAAATCCATGCATCGAGTGAACGCCAAAAAGTTTTCCAGTAAAAAACTCGTTCAGCTCTTTGATCGCTACGCCACTTACAATGGGAGCAACCCATATAAAGCCCCTGGGGTCCTGACTATGATTCCTCATTTGGAACACGGGATTGGTACTTTTTTCCCAAAAGGCGGAATGCATGAAATCACCCAGTCTATTTTCAAGCTCGCAAAGGATATTGGTGTTGAGTTTCAGTTTGAGTCTTACATCGATGAAATCATTGTGGAGAATAAAAAAGCAAAAGGCATTAAACTTAACACTGGCAAACAAGAGTTTGCAGATCTTGTCGTTTCAAACATGGATATCGTTCCCACTTACCGCAAGTTGATGCCCAAACAAAAAGCTCCTGAACGCACCCTTAAACAAGAACGCTCCAGCTCGGCTCTGATTTTTTATTGGGGCGTCAAAGGTGTGTTCAAAGAACTCAACCTCCACAATATTTTGTTTTCCAATGACTACAAAGAAGAATTTGACTCACTATTCAGGAAAAAATCACTGCAGTCAGATCCCACGGTGTACATCAACATTTCGTCAAAATACAATTCTACTGACGCACCTAAAGGTTGCGAGAACTGGTTTGTCATGATCAACGCTCCGGCAGATTACGGTCAGGATTGGGACCAGTTAATCGACAAAGCCAGGAAGATGATTTACGATAAGATTTACAAATCTCTCGGAATCGACATCAAGCCACTGATCGAGAACGAGTCAGTTTTAGATCCGCGTTTGATTCAATCTCAAACATCTTCTTATCGTGGAGCACTTTACGGAGCCGCATCAAACAACCCGCTCGCGGCATTCATCCGTCATCCAAATTTCTCTAACAGTATTGAAAACCTCTACTTTTGCGGAGGAAGTGTGCACCCGGGAGGCGGAATCCCACTCTGCCTGTTATCAGCTAAAATTGTTGATGAACTGATCGAGCAATGAAAAAGTACAGCTACAAACACAGCATCGCTATTTTGATCATTTTCCATCTTATCGGGTTGATCGGCTTTCAAACACCTTATCGCGATCTTTTTATCACTTTGACTCCATTAAACCTCATCCTGTCATTGATCCTGCTCATCGTTCACCAGGAGAAAACCACAAAATGGTGGCTGGCTGCAATCGGGATATATATTGCGGGATACCTCGTTGAAGTAGCCGGAATCAATACCGGTGTCATCTTTGGCGAATATGAATACCTCTCAGCTCTTGGGCCTGGGATTTGGGGAACGCCTCCATTGATTGGGGTCAATTGGTTGATACTTGTTATTTCAACAGCATCAATTGCTCAAATGCTGTTTGCCACGAAGCTCGTTCGTTCCATTGTGGGAGCAACTTTAATGGTTATGCTGGATGCCGCCATTGAGCCGGTTGCTCCGGTACTCGATTTTTGGGAATTCAGTTCAGCTGCGGTTCCGACCGAAAACTACCTGGCCTGGTGGTTCATCGGCTTTTTGATGCACTTTGTGTATCAAAAACTTGACGTTTCGCGTTCAAACAAATTAGGGTTGTCTTTGTATAGTATTATGCTGGTTTTCTTCTTAATTTTAAATTTATCTTTACAGTAATGAATGCCGTTTTAGCCATATTAATTGTCATTGCAACTTTCTTCTTCATGGAGTTTATGGCATGGTTCACGCACAAATATGTGATGCATGGCTTCATGTGGTATTTCCACAAAGATCATCACCAAAAAGAGCCTGGTTTTTTTGAGAAAAACGATGTGTTCTTTCTAATCTTTGCTGTGCCTAGCTGGCTCTTTACTATGTTTGGCATGATGCACGGCTACGACTGGAAGCTCTTTGTGGGAATAGGAATTTTCATCTACGGTGTGTGCTACTTTTTAGTACACGATGTGTTGATTCACCAGCGCTTTAAATGGTTTAGAGGTATTAAAAACCCGTATTTCAACGCTTTGCGCAAAGGGCACAATGCTCACCACAAACACAAGGGAAAAGAAGATGGTGAGTCTTTTGGCATGCTCGTGGTGCCGTGGGGTTATTTTAAAGAGGCCTATGAACGGCACAGAAATAAACGCGCTAAAGCAGCCTGATTATGCTAGATACTCCTTATCTGTACTTGTTTTTAAACCTTGCAACCATTTCAATCCCGCTCTTGAGGAGTTTTGAGCCAAGAGTTGATTTCGCTGGTAAATGGAAAGCGCTTTTTCCGGCCATAATTGTTGTGGGAGTTTTCTTCATTACATGGGACTCCATTTTCACCCAAAAAGGAGTTTGGGGTTTTAATGATCGCTACTTAACCGGAATTGAATTGATGCATCTCCCTTTAGGAGAATGGCTCTTTTTCATTACAGTTCCCTATGCCTGTGTTTTTATCTATGAGGTCCTCAACTACTTTTGGCCAAAGAACACCTGGTTCAACGATAAAAGTGAAAATATCAGCTTAATCCTGATATCAGTGAGTATTGTCATCGGGATCTATTACCATGATCTCAGCTACACTTTTTGGACATTCATTTTTTTGGCTACCTTTATCGCTTACATGCACTACTTTGCCAAAGCAGAGTGGCTGGGAAACTTCTACAGAGCCTATCTCGTGGCACTTATCGGTTTTTTTGCAATCAACGGAGTTCTTACCGGCACCGGAATAGAAGAAGAAGTTGTTTGGTACAACGAGCGACAATTCATTGGCCTCAGAATAGGCACTATCCCTTTCGAGGATATTTTCTACGGAATGTTACTCATCATGATGAATGTTTGGTTGTTCGAAGCTTTTAAAGAAAAGTGGTACCGTCCTAAAAGTAAATAACTCCTTCGTTTTCATCGCCAACCTTTTCTGCTTCTCCCCTGTAAATTCTAAGAGTAGCGGTCAGAGCCAAAACAGCGTCAAACTGGTGCCAGTTCTCCAGGCCTGATTGAAGTTTGAAACCGTGTTTTGCTTCTAGCTCGCACAACCATTCCTCTGCCAGGATACGATTCCACTTTTTCTTATAGCCTTCGCGGTTCTGAATGGAATTTTGAAAGACCATCTTTGGATAAACCTCAAATATTTTAAGGCCTTTTTGTTGAAGGTGATGCGCTAGCTTCATCGCCCTTGCTGTGAGTCCGCCCAGGAACATAGGTGACATTGCCTTAACCTTTTTATCACATTCCCTGTAATGAAAATCCGGTTCTTCAGTAAGATCCAGGGCTTCTTTACTGTAAACCTCGGGCAGGCTGAGCGGTGCGTCTATTCCAACCAACGAGCCAACAGACAATTCTTTCAACTGGTTCTGAATGAAATCATCAGCAGATTTTCCTTTTTCAGATTGCCTGATAACTACTTCATCACCATCCAAAACTGCAAGCGCTGTGGTACCAGCCAGCTGTGAACCTAAATCTATTCCAACCATAATCATTGTGAACAACAAATTTAAAAGCGTGTTTCGTTTTTATGAAAACACTCCGTCTCATTCTTGGTGATCAGCTCAATTACAACCATTCCTGGTTTCAAAAAGTTGACGAAGACGTTATTTACTTACTGGCAGAAGTAAAACAAGAAACCGATTATGTTCGCCATCACATTCAAAAAATCACTTCCTTTTTTGCCGCTATGCGCGAGTTTTCAAAGTGGCTGAGCTCTAAAGGACACAATGTAAAATATATTGAGCTCAATGATCCTGAAAACCCACATGATTTCAGTGATCTGATCAATAAAATCATCGAATCAAAAAAAATTGAAAAGTTTGAGTATCAACTTCCCGATGAATACCGACTCGATGAACAGCTTAAAGATTTCTGTCAAAACCTGAGCATTGAGAACGAATTTTTCGATACCGAGCATTTTTACACTTCACGGACAGAGATGCAGGTTTTTTTCAAGGATAAAAAGCAATACTTACTTGAAAGCTTTTACCGGCACATGCGCAAAAAGCACAATGTACTGATGAATGGAAAGGAGCCTGTAACCGGAAAATGGAATTACGATAAAGAAAACCGCAAAAAACTTCCAAAAGATCAACAAGTTCCCACTCCAAAATCCTTTGACAACGATGTCACTGAAATAGTGAAAATAATTGATGAAAAAGGAGTCGATTATTTTGGAAATATAGAAGCCGAAAAATTGGTGTGGCCTGTAAACCGTAAGCAGTCCCTGGATTTGCTCGACCATTTCATGAACGATTGTTTACCGCTTTTTGGAAAATACCAGGATGCATTGACTGATCGCGACTGGAGTCTTTTCCACTCTCGCCTCTCCTTTTCACTAAACACCAAAATGTTGAGTCCGAAAGAAGTTGTAGATCGTTCGGTTGAAGAGTGGGAAACCAGGAAAGAAGAAATTAGTATTGCACAGCTCGAAGGATTTGTGCGTCAAATTTTGGGTTGGCGTGAATTCATGCGTGGTATTTACTGGGCAAAAATGCCAGACTATGAATCGCTCAATTTCTTTGATCACAGTAAATCGCTTCCATCCTGGTACTGGACAGGGGAAACAAAAATGAAATGCATGAGTCACGCCATTAGTCAGAGCCTTGATCACGCCTATGCTCACCATATTCAAAGGCTGATGATTACAGGAAACTTTGCTCTCCTGGCTGGTATCAACCCCGATGAACTGGATGACTGGTACCTGGGAATTTACATCGATGCAATCCAGTGGGTGGAAATTACCAACACACGCGGAATGAGCCAGTTTGCTGATGGTGGTATCATTGGCACAAAGCCTTATGTATCATCGGCTAGTTACATCAATAAGATGAGCGATTATTGTAAGTCGTGTCATTATAGCCACTCCAAAAAGACAGGAGAAAAGGCGTGTCCGTTCAACAGTTTGTACTGGCAATTCTATGAACGTCATCGAGATAAACTGAGCGACAACCACAGGGTTGGAATGATGTACAGAACCTGGGATAAGATGGGATCTGACCGTAAAACGGAATACCTCAAACAGGCACAATACTACCTGGAAAATATTGAATCATTGTGATCAATACAGCTGTTCAATATTATTCACGATTTCTGATTTGATGTAATCATTTATTTCTGTGTCAAGTCGCATTGAGTGCTGGTAATATGTTTCGAGTTCGTTGATGGTAAAAAGCCCAATGACAGATTGAATGAGCATTCTTCTCAGCTCTTTTTCCCCGTTGAAGAAGTCCTTGATAATATCTTTTTGAACTTTTTGGTTGAAGGCGTTGAAATTTGTTTTTCGTTCCTTTACGTAGTGCCTAATCAGGGAGATGAGAATCGGTTTTTGAAATACGATGGTTGGCCTGAGCCTCATTTTGACAAAACTCTCAAGATCTATTTGACTGTCATCACTTTCAACTCCTCTAATCCTCATTAACTCATCATCACGTTTCATACTTCTTCCTTTCTATTAGTGAAACAAGCGTATTTTCACAATGTTTTGAAATTTGTGAATACTTGCTGCGTTTGATTGAAGAATGGAAATTATAACTTCGCTGCATGATTCGATTCACACTTACGCTTGTCTTTTCGCTTTTGTTGAGCGGCAATTTATTTGCCGGATCAGCAATGAACTATTCTTTTGACAGCTCTGTGAGTGTGACCTTAAATGACAGCCAGGAAGTTAAGGGATTGAAAGCGAAAATAGGAACGTTTTTACAGTCTAAAATTCAGGATCCTGAAACCAAACACAAGAAATTTTACGCAGTGGTATTAGCTGTTGCCCTTGGGCCATTTGGAGTACATCGACTTTATTTGGGAACAGCCACAAAAGTTCCGTTGATATACACGCTTACACTCGGTGGCGGACTCGGGTTTTTACCACTTAGCGATATTGTCGCTATCCTCATCACCGATGACTGGCAAAAATATATTGCCAACGACAGGGTTATCATGTGGTCGATGCCGTAATTACTTATTATTGAATTGATTCATCGTCCTGGCGAGTCCAATCGTGCCAAAAGACTTTATCGCAGAAACGCAGAGGTCGATTCTTTCGGTCAGATCCTTTTCCTCCTCAGCCGACCATTTCCCCAGCACATAGTTAATTTGGCTACCTTTTGAGAATTCATCTCCAACACCAAATCTGAGCCTGGGGTATTTGCTGGAATTGAGAATTTTTTGAATGTCCTTGAGCCCGTTGTGGCCTCCGTCACTTCCTTTGACTCTGATCCTAATTTTGCCAAATGGCAGATTGATATCATCAGTAATGACAAGAGAGCGCTCAATAGGAATCTTTTCCTTTTGGAGCCAGTAATTAACCGCCTTTCCGCTCAGGTTCATCAAGGTAGTGGGCTTGATGAGAACAAATGTACGCCCTTTGAACTTGTATTCGGCTTTATACGCGTAGCGGTCCTGTTCAAAAAAAATACCCGATGAGTTAGCTAACTCATCGAGTATTTTAAAACCTATATTATGTCGCGTATTCTCGTATTCCGAACCAATATTACCGAGGCCCGCAATGAGATACTTCATAATCTAAAATTTACTCTTCAGAAGAAGCTTCTTCTTTCTTTTCCTCTCCTTCTTCAGAAGACTCATCGCCTTCTCCTTCTTCACCCCCTTCACCATCGAGATCCTCATCAACAGCACCACGAGAAGCTCTAACAGCAACCATCACACTGGATTCAGGATCGAGGAATTCAACACCGTCAATTTTCAAAGTACCAACTTTGATCGACTGACCGATGCGTAATTTAGTGATGTCGAGTTCAATTCCGTCAGGAAGAGCATCGATCATACCTTTAACTGCCACTCTACGCATTGGTTGAGCGAGTTTACCACCATTGCGCACACCAATTGAACTACCGGTAAGTTTAACAGGCATCTGGAGTTTTACAGGTTTTCCATCCTGAACCATGAGGAAATCAGCATGCAAAACATTGTCTGTTACCGGGTGAAATTGAGCATCCTGGAAAATTGTGCTGTATTCTTTGCCATCAACATCAATTTTTACATTGTAAACATCTGGAGTGTAAACAATTTTGTTGAATTCTCTCTCATCAATTACGATGTGCGTGTTGTCATCAGCTCCGTAGATAACCGCGGGAACAAACCCTTTTTTTCTAAGATCTTTGGCATGTTTAGTACCAATCTTTTCGCGAACTGATCCTTTTATTGTAACCGTTTTCATGGCTGTTGATTATTTATCTTCTTTTAAATAATAAAGTTTGAACTTATCGATTTGTGCGCTTCAATATTCTCAATTACATCAGCGAATAATTCAGAAACTGTTAGCGTCTTTATTTTGTCTATCTGCTTTTTGAGCGGTATTGTATCTGTTACAACCAATTCACTGATTTGTGAATCTTCTAATCGCTCGTAAGCCGGACCTGAAAGCACAGGGTGAGAACACATTGCACTTACAGATTTTGCTCCTTCTTCAACCATTAGATCGGCAGCTTTACAAAGCGTACCTGCCGTATCGATGATATCATCGATGAGAAGCACATCTTTTCCTTTAACATCACCAATCACCATCATATTTTGAACCTCGTTGGCAACGCGTCTTTGTTTGTAACAAATCGCCATTTCGAGGTCAAAGTACTTGGCGTAAGCATTTGCTCTTTTCGTACCACCTGTATCAGGTGCTGCAATCACGAGATTGCTGAGGTCGTAATGTTCTTTTATGTAAGGCAAAAATACTGTTGAGGCAAACAAGTGATCAACCGGAACCTCAAAGAAGCCCTGGATCTGATCAGCGTGGAGATCCATTGTCATGATGCGCGTTACGCCTGCAGCTGTAAGCATATCAGCTACGAGTTTCGAACCAATTGCCACGCGCGGCTTATCTTTCCTATCCTGACGGGCAAAACCAAAATAAGGCATCACGGCAACAATTTGTCTCGCAGATGCTCTCTTGGCTGCATCGATCATGAGTAAGAGCTCAAAAAGATTGTCAACAGGAGGGAAAGTAGGTTGGATGAGAAATACATCCTGACCTCGAACAGTTTCCTCAAAACTGGCTGTAAATTCACCGTCACTAAACTTTTGAATAGTGAGGTTACCCAGTTCAGAACCGAATGAAGCGGCAATTTTCTTTGCCAGCTCGGGACTTGCAGACCCTGTGAAAATTTTAACTCTTTTGTTATCCATGCCTTAGACCTCCTTTGCCAAAAGGGCTGCAAATTAACCAAATTAATACTATTTATCCAAAACTTTAACCGTATGAAATTGAGTGGTTTTGATAATGCAAAGGTAAATCAATCTGTAAAAAAGGACTTGCAGTTTTATTTTTTTGATAAATTCGCGCTCCACTTCATTCAAAACACATCTGCCCGGGTGGCGGAATTGGTAGACGCGCTGGATTCAAAATCCAGTGGTAGCAATACCGTGCGGGTTCGATTCCCGCCCCGGGTACAACAAAAAGAGCAAGTTCTCACTTGCTCTTTTTATTTAGTCTTAATACAGATCACTAAAAAACCCTCCATAGACTCGAACAAAACCCTTCCTAAAGTTATTTCAATATTAGTAATAGAAATTCCGTATATTTTAAAACGGCTTTCATTCTAAAGTAAAAAAGATTTAATTTTAAGCAAATATTGAAAGGCTAGAGCCAAAATTCAAAATTTGAACAAAAATTCCTGAAGAACAATGTCAAATGTGATTTTAGTGGAAGACGATAAGGGGTTTGGAGAATCTTTAAAAGAGTTACTCCTCTTAAGGAATATTGACGTATCATTATTCGATTCGGCAAAAAAAGTACTTGAGGAAATTAAGTACAATCAGCCAGAAATCATCATTTCAGATATCATGATGCCTGAGATGGATGGTTTAACATTACTTGATCGAATAAGATCAAAAAAGCAATATGATCACATATCGATTATCATCATTACAGCTAGAAAAATAGAAAAAGATTACAGTAGCTCCCTTAAAAAAGGGAGTGATTATTTTTTAAACAAGCCCTTTGATAACGAAGTATTCATTAACCTAATTAACAACATCATAGAAAGAAAAAGGGGTCAAATAAAAAAGATAATTCAAACTCCTGATCACGAATACCATAAAGATAAGGACATCTCATTTCTTGAAGAAGTTAAAAATCAAGTGCAAAAGCATAGTGGTGACTCTGACTTTGGATTGGAAAAAATGGCGAACTTACTAAATCTGAGCCCTTCAGCTGTTCAGAAAAAAATTAAACGCGTAACAGGTCAAAACTACTCTGAGTTTATAAACAATTTTAAATTGGAGAGAGCTGCACATTTGATTAAGCAGAATTCAAACACTATTTCAGAAATAAGCTCAATGGTAGGGTATAACTCGCTATCTTATTTTTCAAAGTGCTTTAAGGACAAATACAGAGTTTCACCGAAGAAGTTTAGCCAAAAAAATTGATTTAATATGCTTTACGAAAAAGAATTGTTTGATCTGCTAACTGAAAAACAAAATATTGGAATATGGAAGTGGGATTTGTGTACAGACACAGTTTATTATTCTAAGAGCTGGGGTCAACTACTGGGATATGAGGATTCCTCAGAGCTCGATACTACTTTTAAGACATACGAATCACATGTTCTACCTGAAGATTTAGAAAAAGCCTTAAAGCCCGTCAATGAGCATTTAAAAAAACATACAGATTATTTTGAGAAGACAATATACAGGATGGTCAAAAAAGATGGAACCATCATTTATACTGAACACCAGGGTAAGGCAAAATTCGAGAATAATAAGCCTGTATATGTCGTTGGCTTAATGAGAAACGTTGATGAGGAACACAGAAATTATAAACTGCAGAGGGAAACTGCTCAATTTTTAAACAACATTTTTGATCTAAGTCCATCTTTGATTTTTGTCAAGAATTCAAATGGTGACTTTATAAAAGTAAATCAAGCTGTTGCTGATCTGTTTGGAAAAGATAAAGAAGAAATAGAAAATTTCAATAACAGTGAAGTTCATAAAGTTAAAAGTGAACTGGATCAATTTGATAGCTTTGAAAGAGAGGTTCTGAACAAAAATAAGTCGTTAACCAAGTATGAGGATTTCACCACCTACAAGGGAGAAAATCGCATATACCGCACAACTAAATCGCCTTTCAATTTCCGGGGTGAAAGAATGATTTTTGCAGTTTCTGAAAATGTAACTGAGTTGAGAAACTCTAAAGAAAGAGAAGAAAATCTCCGTAAGAAATATCAAAGATTAATCGAAACTACATCAGTTGGGCTTCTTCAATTAGATAAAAACTGTACAATCAACTATGCCAACAGAGGAGCTTATAAAATTCTAAATAATTCTGAACTTGAAGGAGGCAAGTTAAAGGATTTAATAACAGACTTTGATAAGGATAAGATTTGCAAATTCTTTGAAAATAACTCTCATCACGAAAGAATTAAATTCAAAGCCAAATCAAAAACTGACAACAAATGGCTACAAGTATATGCAGACAAGTTTGAATCTAAAACTGGTAATAGCTTTGAGATCATACTTATTGATATCACTAAAGAGTTCAAGCTTAATAGAGAAAAAGATTATCAATCAAAATTATTGAACTCTATTTCTAAATATAATTCTGATATTATATGTATACATAAACCGAATGTAAAGATAAAGTTTATTGGAGCATCAGTCAAAAATGTACTAGGTTATGAACCGGAAGAGCTGATTGGTAAAAATCCATTTGAAATGACCACTTCGACACAAAAAAGAGAAGTATTAGATTCTTTACTAGTCAAATTGATAAATAAAGAGATCACGCATTATGAAGGTGAGATTGAAATGTTTAGAAAAAATGGTGATAAAATAATTCTTGAAACTAATGCTAAAGGAATATATGAAGATGGGAGGCTAATCGAAATAGTTTCAACATCCAGGGACATCTCGAAGAGAAGAGAACTCGAAAAAGAAAAAGTGGAGGTGCTTCGTAAATCACAAGAGTTAATCAATTTAGAGAAGTCCATAATTGATATGGGAAGTCATCAGCTTAAAACCCCTATTTCAACTATCTTAACGAACCTTGAATTACTCAATTCATCTTTCAAAAACATTGACAAAAGCAAATACTTTTTACGAATAAAAAAACAGCTGAATAAACTTCTCGACATAATTGCCAACCTTTTAGAGAATAGTAAGTTGGACAGCGATAACTTCAGAGCTTCACATTTGAAAAAAATTCCATTAAAAAAATTAGAGCAATCACTAAAGAGTTATTATCACAACAACGAGGATCAGTTTAAGCGCCTCAAGTTCGACTTATGTATTGATGTAAAAGTTAGAATGGATATTGATTTAACAACCACAATCCTTACAAACTTCATTGACAACTCGTTAAAATATTCCACAGGTGAAGTTAAAATAAACTGCAAAAAAGAAGAGAAATTCATCAAATTAAGTGTTACAGATAATGGAATAGGAATACCCGAAAAAGATAAAGCTTCACTTTTTAAACCTTTTTTTAGAGGGTCTAACACGAAAAATTATGAAGGTACCGGATTAGGGCTTTTGATCTGTAAAAAAGCAGCTAACATGCAAGATGCTGGAATTATGATAGAATCAAATGTTAACAAGGGTACCTCATCCTTTGTAGTCTTTAAAGATAGATAGTCTTTATGAGATGCTTCCTGGCTCACCTTTATTATTGATAAAAGCCTTTTCAAAATCAGTAGGCGTAAATGGTTTTCTTAAGAATTGAAAAACATTCTCAAATGACATAGCTTTTTCCAAATCATTTAAGTCAATACTGCTTGTAAGTATTACTGTAGGTGGATGAAATCCCTTGGAAGAAAGGGTCTCTAAAAGCTCAAAACCTGACATTTCAGGCATGTTAATATCTGTAATTAGCAATTGGGGTTCATCTTTAATGTTGATCACTTCAAGAGGGTTTGAAAAACTACTGAGTTTTATGTGAGGAAAAAACCTTTCAAACAACATTTTAATATGTTGTAACTGGAAGTTGTCATCGTCTACAAAAACTACTTCCTCAAGTAAGTTGAAGTCAGGTAATTTTTTGACCTGGTAATCCATTTCACCTTTGAACCTGCTCATTTTAGAGGTCAATAACATGACAGCCCTGTCAATTCTCTTTGCTTGTCCTTTAATGTACTGTGTTTCTTCTTCGTTTAAAGAGTTCTTTTCTTCTAAAATAGTTGAAATATTAGCTAAAGGTGCACGTAAAAGATGACTGTTAAAAAAGGACAATTGATCAAATGTGTTTGTAGCTACTTTTACTTTTTTACTATTCTCCTCAAGTAGCGCTAAAAAAGAATCTCTTTTCTTTAGCTGTGCAGAAATAGAATTTGATAAAATGGAAATCTCGAATGGTTTTTTTAAGTAATCATCAGCACCCAGGGCAAAGCCGTACCTTACATCGTCCTCTTTAATTTTAGCAGTTAGGAAAACAAATGGAATAAGATCGAGCTCAGAATTAGATCTTATTTCTCTCAAAAATTCAAAACCACTCATTTCAGGCATCATTATATCACTTAAAATGAGATCAATTTGATTTTTGTTTTCGTTGATATAATTTAGAGCACTTTGTGGGTTTGAAAAGTCAAATACGTGATAACCTTTGAGTTCTAATATATCTCTAATAGAGTTTAAAAGATCCAGTTCGTCTTCTACAACTAAAATATTTCTAGTTTTCATATAGATTAAATGCTAATTTATAAGAGATTGTGTTATCGTCAGCCTCTTTAAAATTGAATTTTAATAGCTCAATATTGACCAATTCTATAAAAAATTCAAATTTAAACTGTAACTCTATTATTTTACTAGACATATGATCTATATCAAAAGTACTATCGTCACTAAAGTGTTTTTTAACAATGTTGTGAAACCCTTCAATTAAACCACCACGGGAAACAACACACAACTCATTTCCTGACCTGTATATTTCACATGAATGATTTTGCTCTCCGCCTACATTTATTAAAGTAAAATAAGTGTTTAATAGGTTTGCCAGGTTAACTTTATTTGACTTAGTATAGTAATTTTTCAAAGATGTCCTTGTTTCTACAGAGAAACCTATTTCATGATCTCTAGCTTCTTCAACTATTAAGTCGATTAACTCTTCTCCGTTAACTTTTGACTTTTCTCTTTCTTTAACATTGGTATATTCTGTCATATCAGAGATCAGACCATTGATCTTTTTAACTTGATTTTGAATAACCTCTATGTTAGAGAACTTATTAGATAGTTCTAAAGCTTTAAGTTTTTCTTTTATAATCTCTATATTGGTGTTAATTACAGAAAGTGGAGTTCTCAAAATATGAGAACTCGCAGAAAGAAAAACTTTTTGCTGCTCAATAATTTTCTCTTCCTTTTCTAAATTTTTCTTGTAAATTTCTTCAGCTTTTTTTCTTTCAGTAATATCCTGGAGTTGAAAAAAATATTTTGCACTATCAACATTCTCATTTTCTAGGTGCTGCCTAATTTCAGTTGCAAAGACTTCATACCACCTTTCATTTTGTGCAGATTTAATTTCAATTTTATCTTCTAAAAAGGAGCTTATTGTGTCTGATTTTCGATTTAGTAGTGTTAAAACAGACTTTCCGGTTAAGTCACCTTTAGAAGTTTTGAGCTTCTCCTTGATATTAGGTGAGTTCCAAACTATCTCTCCTTCCTTATCAATCAAAAAGAACAATGAGTTTGAAAAACTAAAAATATTATGCGCTTCCTCTGTTTTTTGATCTAGTTTTTTTCTAGTTTCAAATTGCTCGGTCAAATCGACATGGGTACCAATTGCTCTTTTTGGTTTCCAGTCCTCATCCCACTCAACAACCCTCCCGCTACATAAAACGTATTTAGTATGTCCTTCTTTATGATAAAATCTTGTAATTGAGGAAAACGGCTTGGCTCCTCTAGAACCTACATGTTTTTCAAATTCTGCGAATAGTTTAGGTAAGTCTTCTTTGTAAGCGATCTTTTGCCATGACTCTGGAGAATGTTCCATTTCATCAACATCATACCCAAACATAGCTTTGAATTGTGGGCTGAGATACTCATAATTTGTTTTGATGTTCCAATCCCAATAACCTGAGAAGATAGACTCTGTCAGTAACTCTCTGTAATGAATTTGTTCGTCCCTACTTTTTAGGACTTCACTAAAATCTTTAATAAGCTCATTGAGGTAGTTTGAATTCGGGTTTTGAAAAAAGATTATTTTTCTTCCTTTATACTCTGTCTGGGTCTTTACTTTAACATTTTCAAGCTTCAAACTCGTTGAGTTTGAAAGGGTGATTGTATCATTATTCAATAAGCCTACAGAGTGAGAGGGTTCGTATATAAACTTTATTATATTCTCATTAATTTTCTTAGGTGAGAACAATTTTGAAGGGAACAGAACGAATAAAATAAAATCTAGGCCAATAGGGGTAAAGTCAACTAATTTTGTTGTAACAAATGGTTTAGTTTCTTGATTCAAATTTAAATCTACTCGAAGAAATCTCCTTCTTTCTCCAATGCCGAATTTACCAAGACTCTCTACGTAACCCTCATAAACCGGGTCAATACCTTGATTTAGTATAGCTTTGACTTGCTCATTGTCTAGATTTAGATGACTTTTGATTTTGTTTGAAAACACATATTCTTCTAAATCAAAGGCTAAAAAACAAAACACCTCATTGTCTTGATTTTCGAAATAGTTGAATAATATTTCGTAAAACTCAGTATCCTGAGGCTTTATTTTGCTTAGCTTAAATTTCAAATTGTCAATTAATTCTTAAGTTGGCGAATTTATAACAAATGAATGATTTTTACTTAGCTGGATGTTGGATTAACTGGATATTGCTTCTGAGTTAAAAAAAAAGCAGGCTTGAAATAAATCAAGCCTGCTATACCTAACAAACATGGTTAAACTAAACTAAACCTTGGAAATTATTGCTTAACCAATCGTATAACCTTTATACCTTCTCCTTGTTCATTTTGAAGCTGAAGATAATAAACTGATGTTGCATATCTGCTTATATCTAATCGGTTTAAACCCGATTGCATATTACCGCTTTGGAGTATTCTTCCTGCCATATCTATTAAATGGTAATTCAAATTTTCTACCCCAAGCAATTCAACTTTTACTTCACCTCTGGTTGGGTTTGGATAAGCACTCACATTAAGAGTTTTTTCAGATCCCTTTATACCTGTGAGAATGGTAACAGTTGCTGTATCTGATCCTGTACAGCTATTACTGTCAGTTACACTAATCCAAACGGTTGTGTCTGTCAATACTTTTAGATCAAGAGATCTGGTTGTATCTCCTGTACTCCAAAGGTATTCGCTGACTGTATCATTTACTGAAAAACTCACAACATGACCTGGGCCAACTGCTGTGTCTGCTCCAAGATCCACTTCTGGAATAGCATTGACACTAAAACTTGTTGTACAACTAGCCACATTGCCCGCTTCATCAACAGCCTCAAATGATGTTACATATTCACCTTCTGTTAAACTGTCTCCTGAAAAAACATTCCCTGTATTAGTTACTGTACTGGTACAGTTATCGTTGCTGACAGCATCTGGGAAGTCCACTATACCGGCACATGCATCAAAGCTCGATGGACACTCAATCGAAGGAGCAAGTGTGTCCTCTACAGTTATGTTTACCAGTAATCGCGATTCGTTCATCGATCTATCTTTTCCAATTAACTCTACTGTTGTGCTTCCAAGGTCAGCACATGCCAACGTTGTACGAGATAGATAAATAGTATCTAAATTACAGTTATCTACTGAGTTACTATCGAGCATGCCCGCATCAATTGAGGCAGTGCCAGAGCTGTCAAGATAAACTGTTATGTTGGAGAAAGATCTCAACAGGGGAGCTATGGTGTCTGTAACAGAAACAAGAGCATTTGATGTTGCACCGTTACCACTCTGATCTGTTGCATGTAAATCAACAACATGTAAGCCTAAATCAGAGCATGTGAATGTATCCTGACTCAAGCTCATACTGTCTATTGAACAATTATCATTAGAACCATTATCAAATACCGATGGCGTTAGTACTGCCGTTCCTGTACTATCCAGATAAAGGGTTACACCCTGAGTTATTACCTCAGGAGCAATAGTATCTTCAACTGTTACAATAGCACTTGATGAATCAGTATTACCATTAACATCAGTAGCAATCAACTGTACCGTGTTTGTGCCGATGTGTGAACAATCAAAGTTACTTTCACTTAAGAACATGGTGTCAATAGCACAATTATCACTGCTGCCAGCATCTATACTCATAGCTGTTGTACTTGCCTGACCTAAACTGTCGAGGTAAACTGTTACACTTTGAGTTTGGATATTGGGCGCTATTGTGTCTTCAACTGTTACAACAGCTGAAGATGTTGACACATTGTTGCTGCCGTCTGTTACGGTTAAAGTAACCGTATTTTGACCGGTATCCGCACAAGTGAAACTCGTTTGGTCAAGTGTCATACTACTTATCGAGCAATTGTCACTTGATCCGTTATCGATATCATTGGTTGTTATACTTGCCTGGCCATTTGCATCGAGATATACTGTAATATCCTGAGAAATTGCTGATGGTGCTATACTATCTGATACTGTAACAGTTGCTGAAACAGCTGAAATATTCCCATTCCCATCATCTGCAGAAAGTGTAACCGTATTTGCACCTAGATCATTGCAATCAAAAGTTGTTTTATCTAAACTTAATGTAGGAGTTGTACAATTATCGGATGACCCATTTTCGACATCTGATGTGGAAATTGTAGCCTGTCCATTGGAATCGAGTTGTATAGTTATGTTTTGCGCCTGGACGGTAGGACTAATATTGTCTGAAACTACAACGTTAAAAGATGATGTTGAAGTGTTATTAGTTGGTACACCTGTATTATCAGATGCTGTTACATCAACTGTTGTTGAGCCTACAGGAAATTGGTAAGTTGAAGGGTTAATTGACTGATTGTTAATACTGTAAGAAACATTAGGATTTGAATCACAATTATCTGTTACAGTAACATTTGAAAACGACCCCGCTACATAAGAGCAATTCGTTGATGATGTACTCACATTTAAATCATTGGCAACAATAGTTGGCGCAGCATTATCATTGAAGGTTTTAGTTACTGAGAAACCAAAAAGTCCATTACAAGCTGGTGTTGTCTCAGCAGGTGGGCCATCAACAAATGTAATTGTCAAAGATTGGTTACACGAAGCTGGATAAAAATCGTAATAAACCCAGTTATTGTAACTATTTGCTGCGTAACAGGTTGATCGGTTTTGTACGGATCCTTGAACAGGTAAATTACTGAAAGAGGTGTTGTTCACTGCTCCAGTAGCTGTGACATTTTGATTGCCTGACCCTTGATCAACAACTATGTAGAAATTTGAAAGTGAACCTTGGGATGGTTGACCATGCCAATGCTCTAACCAAAATCGAATAGATCCATTATTCCTTTCTTCCCAAAATGTTTGTACAGAGTGAGAAAACACTTGGTTTGCAGACATAAAAATTAAGGATGCTAAAAGCAGAAATCTAATGTTGTTCATGACAATTTTTTTTAAAATTTTTACAAAAATACCACTATCTCTAAGGCCTTATATTGAATTTAGTTGTTGTTATGTGAGATGTGATAAAAAGTGATAGAAATGATCTGTTTTTTGCTTTTTTAAGTACTTTTTTTTAAATTATATTTGCTATTTTTGAATAGCACGCATGGCATTATTTGAGGTAATTAACTTTAATGGTTATAATACGAACTAAGAGGAAAGCATAAAACTATTGAACAAGGGATTACACCTTTAATGAAAATAAGGAAATTTCCACCTAATCGATCAATAAAGCTCTTCTAATACGTAGGCAGCAAAATTTTTTTCAAAACGTTTATTTTAAAAACTCAAACTGAAAAAGTTAGAGTTCCAGCAATACATACCCTAAATAGTGCTTAACAGAACAGATCTTGACACTATTCATAACATTAAAGTCAGAAAGGTTAATTGGTTGAGGCACTTTAGAATATTGAGAAAAAAGCCAAGCAGATTAAGCGGGCTTTAAAAATAGAATTTGCTCAGGTGACTTTTAAAGGAAGTATCCATAAATGAAATGAATATTCTGTTTTAGTGACGTTCAAAGCAAAATTTTATAAAAGGGCCTAAAAAAATAGAGCGTATTGATTTTTGGATTTGATTAAAGAGTAGAAAGAACAAATATTGAGCGGTTGATAACAAACCATTCAAAAAAAACAGCCCCACTCTGTGAGGCTGTCTAACCTAACAATCTTGATCAAACATAAACTAAACCTTAAAGAAAGTGCTCGATCTTGAGTGTAATCTTAAAAATACCTATTTGTTTAAATAAACCTTACAAAACGTATTTAACGTTTTGTAAGGCTTTTGATGTGTATGAGACATCATGTTTTAGATTAAACAAGATCATACAATTATTAAATCAAAAGCACCTAATATGTTTTTTTACAATATTTTTACCTTTTTTTTATAATCTGCGTTTTTCCGATAATCTTTCTGTAACATACATACAACATTAAGGAGTGTAAATAAGCACTAAATGTTTACGTATATTATCGATTTAATTTACATTATTGATAACTATTTGCATTTTTATATTAACAGAAGGTGATATTCACTTGTAGGTTGCTTTTGCAGTACATTGCAAAAGCCTAAAGCATCAATAAAGCAACTAGTTGAATGTGTTTTTTATAAACTCCTGCTAATCTAATTTATAATAATGAATTCATTATTTAATCACAGTGAAAACACATTTAGACTAAATTCCCCATGAGCAATATTTTACAAGCATTATTTGTAAGATTAACTTCTTTAAAATATAGAGCAACACAGATAAGATAATATCATCTTGCACGAAGGACATGCATTTTAACACCCGCGCAATCTATTCAAAATTTTACCTTTGCTCGCATTTTTAGGGCAAAGTCCAAATCATGGCGAAATTCAACGAATACAAGCAGTTAAACCTCACAGAGGTTGCAGATGAAATAAACGAATTCTGGAAAAACAACCGCATCTTTGAAAAGTCGGTTGAAGAACGCACCGGTTCTGACCCATTCGTCTTTTACGAAGGACCTCCGTCTGCTAACGGGAAACCGGGCATCCACCACGTGATGGCCCGCACCATCAAAGACCTTTTTTGCCGCTATCAAACGATGAAAGGCAAACAGGTAAAACGCAAAGCTGGATGGGATACACACGGACTCCCAGTTGAATTAGGCGTTGAGAAGGAGCTGGGCATCAACAAAGAAGACATCGGTGATAAAATTTCCATTGCTGATTACAACAAAGCCTGCCGCGAAGCGGTAATGCGCTATACTGATATCTGGAACAACCTCACAGAAAAAATGGGGTATTGGGTGGATATGGACGATCCGTATATCACCTACAAAACAAAATACATCGAAACAGTGTGGTGGTTGCTCAAGCAATTTCACGAAAAGAACTTGCTCTACAAGGGTTACACCATTCAGCCTTATTCGCCAAAAGCCGGTACCGGGCTCAGCTCGCACGAGCTCAACATGCCCGGTTGCTATCGCGATGTCAAGGACACAACAATCATCGCACAGTTTAAAGTTGCCGATTCTACTTTCAAGGTACCGGCTCTTAAAGCTGCTTATGAAGAAGGTAATCTCTATCTGCTGGCATGGACCACTACACCCTGGACGTTGCCCTCAAACACGGCTCTGACCGTAGGTGAAAAAATCGATTATGTGCTGGTCAGAACCTTCAACCAATACACGCACGAGCCAATATTTATCGTGTTGGCTAAGGACCTTGTCAAAAACGTCCTCGGAAAGAAATTCCAACAGGTCGATACGCTTGAAGGCGTTGTAGCTTTCCAAAAAGGCGACAAGAAGATTCCGTTTTACATCGCAGAATCGTTCAAAGGTAAAGACCTCGTGGGCACAAACTACGAGCAACTACTTCCATACGCCAAACCGATGGAAAATCCGGATGATGCTTTTCGCGTAATTCCGGGCGACTTTGTCACTACCGAAGATGGTACCGGAATCGTTCACACCGCTCCAACATTTGGTGCTGATGATGCCCGCGTAGCAAAAGAAGCCGGAGTTCCACCAATGCTCGTGGAAGACAAAAACGGAAACCCGAGTCCACTCGTAGATTTACAGGGTAAATTCCTTGAAACCGTAAAAGATGATGTTTTTGGAATTGGCGGTGAATATGTAAAAGAAGAGTACCTCACCGATGAGGAAAAGGAAGAAGCCCTTAAAAAGCAACAAACCGATTTAAAAGATGTCATCAAGAACATTGATAAATATTTGAGCGTTGACGAGCGCATTTCCATCAAACTCAAGATGGAAGGGCTCGCCTTTAATGTTGAAAAGTACACGCACAGCTATCCGCATTGCTGGCGTACTGATAAGCCGGTTCTCTACTACCCGCTCGATTCGTGGTTCATCCGCTCAACTGAGATGAAGGATCAAATGATCGGGCTCAACAAAACGATCAACTGGAAACCAAAAGCAACCGGTGAAGGCCGTTTCGGGAATTGGCTCGAAAACCTCAACGACTGGAATTTATCCCGTTCACGCTACTGGGGAATTCCGCTTCCTGTATGGACAACTGAAGAGGGTGACGAAGTAAAAGTCGTGGGATCAGTTGAAGAACTGAAAGACGAAATCGACAAAGCCGTTGAAGCCGGAGTGATGGACAACAATCCGCTCGCTGACTTCAAACCAGGCAATATGGATGAATCGAATTACGATCAAATTGATCTTCACCGTCCTTATGTTGATGATGTAAAACTCGTGAGCAAATCGGGTGAAACGATGACTCGTGAAAAGGATTTGATTGATGTTTGGTTCGATTCCGGTTCAATGCCTTACGCACAACATCACTACCCATTTGAAAACAAAGAAGCTATCGATCAGAACCAATCTTACCCGGCCGACTTCATCGCTGAAGGAGTTGACCAAACACGCGGTTGGTTCTTCACGTTGCACGCCATCGGGTCTATGATATTTGATAGCGTAGCTTACAAGAATGTCGTTTCAAACGGACTCGTTCTCGACAAGAACGGACAAAAGATGTCGAAGCGCCTTGGCAATGCTGTTGAGCCATTTGAAGCGATGGAAAAATACGGTACAGATGCTATTCGCTGGTACATGATCACGAATGCTCAGCCGTGGGATAACCTCAAGTTTGATCTCGAAGGAGTTAATGAAGTTAAACGCAAGTTCTTCAGAGCCCTTCAAAATACCTACGCTTTCTTCTCGCTCTACGCCAACGTAGATGGCTTTACTTTCAGCGAGGATAAAATAGACATCAAAGATCGCCCTGAGATCGATCGCTGGGTAATTTCAAAACTCAACTCACTCATCAAAGAAGTTGACGCAGCTTACGCTGATTACGAGCCAACAAAAGCAGGCCGGTTGATTCAGGAGTTTGTCGTTGAAAACCTATCGAACTGGCACGTACGCCTCAGTCGTAAACGTTTTTGGCGAGGTGATTACGGTCAGGATAAAATTGCAGCTTATCAAACGCTTTACGAATGTCTCACGGCAGTTGCAAAGCTGGCTGCTCCAATAGCTCCGTTTTACGCAGAGCAATTGTACCGCGATCTGAACAGCGTTACCTCAAAAGAAGATCAGGAAAGTGTTCATCTCGCTTTCATGCCAGAAGTTGTTGAAAGTGAAATCGACACCGACCTCGAAGAGCGCATGTCTATCGCTCAGCAAGTATCTTCAATGATTCTAGCTCTTCGCAAGAAAGAGAGTATCAAAGTTCGCCAGCCACTTCAAAAGATCATGGTTCCGGTTCTGAACGACACCTTTGAGCGTCAACTGAGCGATGTGGCAAACCTCATCAAAACGGAAACGAACATCAAAGAAATCGAATTCCTCAACGATACGAAAGGCGTATTGGTAAAACAGATCAAGCCCGATTTCAAAGCGCTAGGCCCAAAATACGGCAAACTGATGAAGGGTATAGCAGCCGCTGTCAATCAGTTTGAACAGGAAGATATCAACGAGCTGGAACGCAATGGTCAGATCCAAATCGAGGTTCAGGGTGAAAATGTAACCCTCACAATTGATGATGTTGAGATTTCGACTGACGATATTCCCGGATGGCTCGTTATGACAGAAAACGGAATTACCGTTGCACTCGACATTCAACTGAATGATGAATTGCGCCACGAGGGAATTACGCGTGAATTAGTCAACCGCATTCAAAACCTGCGTAAAGACAGTGGTTTTGACGTAACTGACCGCATTGAGATCACTGTTGAATCACAAGAATTGTTAACCGCTGCAGTAAACGATAATTTCGATTATATTTGCGCGGAAACATTGGCAGATGAGCTAAATTTTGTAGACTCACTTTCAGGCGATAACGTTCATGAAAGCGAGCTTAATGAAGACCTCACCTGTAAGTTTAAAATTGAAAGAACTTAACAACCTATAAAAATATTTCCGCTGTATGGAAACAAAAGAAAAAAACAGATATAGCGATGCTGAGCTAGCTGAGTTCAAAGAAATTATTGACAAAAAAATTGTTGAAGCTGAAAAAGATCTCGAACTTTTAAACTCGAGTATTTCACACAACAATAACGGAACTGATGATACATCTCCAACTTTCAAAATGATGGAAGATGGATCTGACACACTTTCTCGTGAAGAAACTGCTCAATTAGCTGCTCGCCAGGAAAAGTTTATCAAACACCTGAGAGCTGCACTCGTTCGCATTGAAAACAAAACTTACGGTGTTTGCCGTAAAACCGGAAAACTCATTTCAAAAGACCGCTTGAGAGTAGTTCCACACGCAACCCTTAGCATTGAAGCTAAGCGAATGCAATAATTGTTGTCAACAGCAACCGCAGCATCGATCAGTTTGGCTAAAAACGAAAAACATTTTCAACTCCCGGTATTAGTACTACTGGGAGTTTTACTTATCGACCAGATCTCTAAGTTCATGGTAAAGCTCAACATGTACCTGAACGAAGAGTTCTCTGTTTTGGGCGACTGGTTTATTATTCACTTCACTGAAAATCCCGGAATGGCTTTCGGGATGGAGTTTGGCGGTGACTACGGCAAGCTCTTCCTAACCCTCTTTCGAATTGTGGCCGTGTTTTTCATTGCGCGATACATTGTAAGAATTACCAAAGAAGGCGCACCTAAAGGGGCTGTCATTGGGGTAACACTCATTCTGGCCGGTGCGTTGGGAAACATCATTGACTCAGTATTTTACGGAGTCATATTCAGCGACAGCTATTACAGCATTGCACAACTATTCCCCGAGGGTGGCGGTTACGGAACCTGGATGCACGGAAAAGTTGTGGATATGCTCTACTTCCCACTCATCAGCGGCTTTTTTCCTGATTGGGTTCCGCTCGTTGGTGGTGATCATTTTATCTTTTTCAGACCCATTTTCAACATTGCTGATACAGCCATTTCAATTGGAGTTGGGATTATTTTAATCTTTCACAGGAAGTTCTTCGCTGAGAGCCTATCAAAGCATGAAAAAGACTAAGTCCTAAATCGCTACTCTGTTATATTTAACTTCCTTTCTTTTTCAAAAAGCTTAAAGTTAATTGAGTAACTTTTTAATCCATTCATTTCAAAATAATAAGATTGTTTTTCTACAAGAATGTTATCAGGTAACAATGAAGTGTCAATTGATAGCTTATAAATCCCGGGGGTTTTGTTGAGGTTAAAGTTAAAACGACCATCATCAGAAGCCCAGGTCTTGATTTCTTTACCCCTGGGTCCATTTATTATTAACTTAATTTTGGAAAAGTCAAGACTTTGAACGCTAGAAAACTTAGCTTTTTGAAAAATAACCCGACCCTTTAAGCTGTATTCCTCAGATAAAGGAATATCTTCTGTCTTATCACTATTTAACATGAATGATATAGCCTTTTCTCCAAGGTTAATTTCGCTTTTTCCAACGGGGGTGAAATGAGCTGTGTAATTTCCTTCTGGTAAGTCCTTAAAATTCACTTTTCCACTTTCATTTGAAAGTAAACGCTTTTCAACGGACTGGTTATCATCAATAACGTTTTCGAGTTCCACTAATACATTTTGAATATTTAGCTCGGTAGAGTCGAGCTGATTGTTACCATTTTCGTCAAAAAAAGTATTAAAGCTCAAATCAAAATACTTCAGTTGTGGCTGATTTACGTCAAACTTTTTCCTCAGAGCAAAACCTGCATTAGTAAAAAGTGATTGAGTTTGTGTTTCACGGTTTTGATAATTTACCGTTGAAAAATTCAAATATGCTGATAATTCAATGCCATGATTCAACTTTAGGTCACTTTGTAAAAATGCACTAACCAATGTGCTTTGTGCTTCTATGTAATTACTGTAATTTAGGTTAAAGTTGAGATCGAGCATTTGGTCAAGAAGTGTTTTTCGGTAACGATAGGCCAAGAAAAAACTTTGAGAGTTATTGAGCGTGTATGAGTTTAAACCAGTAACAGAGGGTATAATTAACCCATCATTAAACCGCAATGAAATATTTGAAATGTTATCAGTGATATTTACTCCAATTTGATAAGCATTATTGGAAAAGTTAATTGGTGTGGTTTGATTTAAATATACTGGGCCAACTTGTGCCTGAGCGCTTATTCTATAAGAGGAAATTTTGCCAGATAAGCGCGTATATATTCTTGGCGAGGTATAAATATTTAAATCGAGTGGTGTGCCATCTAACTGATTTAAATTATTGCTTATTTCAGAATATAAAAAGTTTGTTCCAAAGGAAAGGTTAGTTTTTAAGATCTCGGTTCGGTACAAGAGCATAGCTCTTGTGAGATCGTAATAGTTCAGGTTACTCAAAACCCCTCTAAACGTTTCAGAAGGCTCAAACTTTCTTCTTGAAACTCTACCACTGACCCTGCTTTTTCGCGAGATCGTTCTTGTGACTTGAAGTCTTTGATTTTGTGTTCCGGTAAATGCTCCTGCGTGATACTTTGACTTGGTTCTTGTTTTTAGTCTTATCCTCCAGAGTTTATTTGAAAACCCATACCTTAGGGAATAAGCATAGCCATTTAGAGTCCTGCCTGGAAGATAAAACTGTGATGGCGTGTTAAATGAATTCGTATCATATAGGTGTTGTCTTTGTGAAAAAGAAAGACCAGCTGATATTAAATGCTTTTTTATTCTGAAGTCACTAAAAATATTACCTTCAATTTTTTGAACCAGATTAGAAGCATCTGTTGACCTGGAAAATGAAGGTCTTAATACTACATTACCAAAACGCAATTTCCCAGAGGCGTTGTATGTTGTTCTATCAAAAAAAAGGTTATTTACCGCACCTAATGAAACCTCATTATTTGATTCCTGGAAGACTTTTGTTGCGCTTAAGCCCCTTCCCCATTCTGGATAAAAGTTCCCCAGAGTTTGATCTCCTGCGTTTACGGTTAACCCTGGAAAATCAGCTATAATTGAGAGCCTACTGTATCTCCAAAGATCAACATTAGGACTGTCAAAAAGAATATTGAAGAAGTTGAAGGAATACTGGAGCCTCTCATTGGAAGAAAAATGAATATCTCCCCAGCTTCTTAATGAGTATGTGGGTGAGGCTCCAGAGCCAAAATTAAAAGCCCCAACTTCCAGGTTGGCTGGTGTTTCTGTGAAGTAAGTGGTATTTTCATAATTAGAACCTGGATTATGAGTGTAAAGAATTTGGCGCTTCGTTTCACCAGAATTAACCACCTCAATTGTTATCCTGTTTTCATCAAAAGAATTAGTTGAAGGGTTTTTGATTTTAAAGGCAAGAGCTGTATCTGCTCTTTTCTTAATTTTAAAAATCTTTTCTTCAGAAGATTGTGTGCTTCGAGCCTTCAGCTTCACATTAAAAGTTTGTGTGTAATTGCTCTTGTTCGATACACGAACGTAAACTTTTTTTTCAGCTTCATTTTTCAACCACAAAGGATTACTCAACTCAGCACTAAAGTCCCAGGATGATTTTCTTTTATAATGGAGAAATGATATAGCCTCTTTAACTAATTCCTGCTCATTGATAAGGAGTTGAGCACTTATGCTGGTCGTAGTGCCTCCCTCAAGACTTGAATTTTCTTTTACTCTAAATGGTAAAAGAATGGTTGTGTCTATCTCTTTGGCCTGGCTAAAAGCATATTCATTATTAGCTGATAATAGCTGAAAAAAATCAGAGTAGAACAATTTCAGTTTGAAGTCTCGGGTGTCAGGCGCTCTATATTTTATGTTGAGGCTTTTCCAAACAATCTCATTATCGCCCTCAAAAAAAGTCTTAAATGATGAAAAATAAATTAGGCTATCCGTTGTGCCAGGATTAGATAAATTATTCGTTGAATCTAGGTTTTTGAAAAACTCAGTTGTATCAATAGATGGCCCTTCTGTTACCTGAGAGTAAATAATAGATGGCACAATGAAAATTAAACATATGAGAAGCGATTTAAGATTTAGTAAATAATCAAAAAACCGGTTCAAGTATAAATTCAACTTCAACTGTATAAAAATCAGATTTGAAACTTGTGAATTTACTGGTGCAATTAGCTGTGCCAAATTCATATTGAACATTTATCTGATGAGTGCTCCAGTCACAATTAGTTAACGTGCTCTCAACAATCAACTGGCTTATCTGATCAAGGCTTAAAGGCCCATAAAAAAAGGTGGACGATCCAAAACCCTGTCTATTACTACTAGTTAAAGATAGTATGTCAAGATCCATTGAATTCCCGTTGATACCTTCAAAGTTTGAAGAAATACCGTTATTGGTTCTTACGAATATTTCAAAACCGGATAGTGGGGCAGGAGCCGAAGGATCGTTTAAGTCCTGGAGTGTAACCCCTAACACCGTTCCACCTGGAACGGTGATTCCGTTTTCTATTTCATCGAATGAATTAACATAAACTTCTACTTGCTGTGATTGAATCAATGACAACCTTGCTGTATTATAAGGCTGGCTGTGAGAAACCGAATAAATGAAAACTAGACAAATCGATATCAAAAAGCTTTTAAGCTTCATTAGATTAATTTGGCTCTACGTCAAGTAGAACATTTGTTACGTATCGATCTGGATTTATGGTTTCATCAATAAGCGCATTATTTCCAGTCGTAGTGTTTAAACCTGTAGTGTTACACTCCCAATTTATAACAATTATGTTATCAGTAATATCCCCTGCATTACCGTTTGGCGCAGCAGCACTTGTAATAACTGAAACAGGGTATGTCGCAAGCCCAACAGCAGCTGCATTTGCACCGGCAGCATCGATAAACTCAGTCCCAAAAGTGTGGTTTCCCGCGTCAGTCAACTGAAAACCAACATAATCTAAATCCAAAGTATTTGACGGGTCATCTGTACCAATAAAAGTAGCATCTTCAGCTCCCATATTCAGCTCCCATGCAGTTGATGAAGCTACAGTCAATCTAGTATCGTAAATAGCCGAATTAGGGATTCCGTTTTGATACTGGTCTATTCGGTTGAACACAAACTCAATATTACCCCCATCAGTCACATTTAACCGAAGTATCTGATTGAGTGTTACGGCTACAGGAACTACAGCTCTGTCTGAAACAGGCTGACTGAAAGATGGAATAGAACATGAAATAATTATCAATAATAATGAATACTTGAGGATTTTAACGCTTTTCATGTTTATTTGATTTAGAAATTAATAAATCGCAATATGCAAAAAACAATTTTCGGAGTTTTATTTTTACTTATAACTTTAAAATCTTTCTCTCAGGATTTCGAAGTAGCTCCTGTTGTTATATACTTCAATGCAACTTATGAAAAACCTCAAGCAGCATCGATTACAATAACTAACCACAATGACACTCCTCAAACCTTTAAGCTTACTTTTTCTGATGAATATTTTATTGACGGGGTAAAGAAATATACGAGTCCGGGAACAACTGAGAACTCTTGCTTCAAATGGATAACCCTCGATAACAAAGAGGTTAGAATTGGGCCTGAAGAACAGGGTGAGATCAAAATAACAATGAAACCAGATACGAAAGATGTAGAAGGCTCAAAATGGATTACGGGATTTGTTTCAGTAGTAGATGAAAACGCTAGAACAAGAATGAAAGATGAGCTTAAAACCGGCATTAAAGTAATCCCCAGAATAGCAGTGAAGATAATTCAAGACTCTGGAGAAAAAGAAAATATTAGCTTCTCACTTCTTAAAGATTCCTTTTTTCATAACAAAACTTCAAATATTTGTACGCTTAAAATAAAAAACAACACTCCCTCTTATATACATAAGTTTAAGTATTACTATTCTGCAGTGAACACTAAAACTGGTGAGAATATATCATCAAAAAAGATGCAGAGAACCGTTTACCCCAAACAAATTAAAAGGCTTTCATATGATATCTCTGACCTTGACAAAGGCACATATGAAATACTATTCGTTGTTGACCCTGGCTTTGGTCTTGACCTGGAAGCCTTGCGAAAAACGATAACGATAAGATGAAAGCAATTTTAGTAATTATTGTTGTATTGGTCTTTACAGGATCTGCTCAATGCCAGTCAGAGTCTAAAAAAAACTACTATAAAAATGGGATTGAAAAGGAGTTTTATCACACTAAAAACGGCACCAAGAATGGACTCTACCAAATAAAATATAGCAACAACAACATATGGCAAAAAGGGTTTTATTGCGATGGGCTTTTATGTGGCAAATGGAAGGTATATTATAAAAATGGTCAAATTAAACAAAAGGCAAATTACAAATATGGAAAACTAGATGGCCTTCAATATTATTACTACCCTAATGGACTCTTGAAACAAACCCAAAACTATACAAATGACACAATTGAAGGGATAGTAAAACTTTACAGCGAGAGTGGTTTTTTGAGCGAAACCATACAGTACAGCAAAGGCCTGAAAAATGGTGAGTACGTCAAGTACAATCATAAAAAAGATACTGTAATTAAAGGTGCCTTCGAGAATAATCTAAAAACCAGCGTTTGGATATATTATGACGATGATGGTTTCGTAAAAAAAAGAGAGCATTATAAAATCGGTAAACTAACCGATGATAGAGTGTTCTTTTACAAAAGTGGTGATTTGAGAAAAAAAATAACGCTCCCCCCTTACCCTATTCAATATACATATGACAAAGCTGGTAATACTGTTTCAATTCTCGAGTTAAAAGACAATGAAGCCAACGGAAGCTACATTGAGTTTTATCCTAATGGGAATATAAAAACAATTGGGCAATACTTAAACAATAACAGAACCGGAATTTGGAAAAAATATTATCCAAATGGCTCTATCAAACAAATTGGCCAGTATCAAAACAATAGAGAAAAAGGAGTTTGGAAAAACTTTAATGAGGCGGGTGATCAAGTTAAAAAAATGAATTTTTAGTAGTCTTCTCTACTCCACTGTAACAGATTTTGCCAAATTCCTTGGTTGATCCACATTACAACCTCTCATCACAGCAATGTGGTACGAGAGCAATTGAAGCGGGATTGTCGTAATCAATGGTGTAAAAGCTTCATCTGAATCAGGAATTTCAATCACGTGATCGGCCATTTCTCTAATGGTTTCATCCCCTTCATTCACAACGGCAATGATTTTTCCGTTACGTGCTTTAATCTCCTGGATGTTGCTCACAACCTTTTCGTATTGCCCGTTTTTAGTTGCAATAACAACTACCGGCATGTTTTCATCTATCAGGGCAATTGGTCCGTGCTTCATTTCAGCAGCAGGATATCCCTCAGCATGGATGTATGAAATTTCTTTCAGCTTCAGAGCTCCTTCGAGTGCTACAGGGAAGTTGTATCCTCTTCCCAGGTAAAGGAAATTCGATACATCCTTGTACATTTCAGCTATACTGACAGTTGTATCTTCACTTTCGAGCATTTGCTCAACTTTCTTGGGTATTTGATCCAGCTCGCTGATCAGTGATCTGAATCTACTCTCGGTCAGAGCCCCTTTTCTGCGCCCGATCTCCAACGCGATCAAAGCTAACACGGCAACCTGAGCTGTAAATGCTTTGGTCGATGCTACACCAATTTCCGGTCCGGCATGTGTATAAGCTCCGGCATGTGAAGCACGCGCAATTGAAGACCCTACGACATTACATATTCCGAATATTGTAGCTCCTTTTTTCTTCGCCAATTCGATCGCTGCTAACGTATCAGCCGTTTCTCCGGATTGAGAAATCGCGATTACAACATCGTCTTCAGTGATAATTGGGTTGCGATAACGAAACTCAGATGCGTACTCAACCTCTACCGGAATACGGGCAAACTCTTCAAACATGTACTCTGCAACCAATCCTGCATGCCAGCTCGTACCACAAGCCACAAACAGAATTCTACTCGCATTTTCAAATTTTGCTCCGTACTCTTTTACTCCTGACATTGAGATAATTCCTTCG
Source organism: Salibacter sp. (assembly GCF_031581065.1). NCBI lineage: Bacteria > Pseudomonadati > Bacteroidota > Flavobacteriia > Flavobacteriales > Salibacteraceae > Salibacter > Salibacter sp. The sequence continues at coordinate 44,701 of NZ_JAVLBN010000003.1, read as the reverse complement.
TCTGGGAGTAATCGTCCGCGAAGTGTATCACGAATAGATCGTGGCTGCTCAAAAATTTCTTTGAGCATAAAGTGATCGTATCCTCCTTTTTCAATTTCTTCGAGGTGCATTTGTAGTTTGTGTATGTAAGGATCAATCGACTTGTTATCAGTAATACTTTTGATCTCTAGCTTTTTACCGCGTTCAATAACGGCCATTTCTTCATCCTCAAGGTAGACAGCGTTTTTTGTGTACTCGACAAAAGGAGTGGCATCTGACGCAATAAAGAACTCATCGTCTCCAATTCCAACAACGAGCGGACTTCCTTTTTTCGCCAATACGATTTTATCAGTGTTTCCTCGTTCTACAATGGCGATTGCATAAGCACCTACAACCTGGTTCAACGCTACACGTACTGCATCTTCCAGTTTAAGGTCTTCAGCATCTTTCACCATTTCGATGAAATTGATCAGAACCTCAGTATCGGTTTCACTTTCAAAGCGGTACCCCTGATTCACCAGCTCTTTTTTGAGCGAATCATAATTTTCGATGATTCCATTGTGAATGATCGCGAGGTTTTTGCTTTGAGAGTAATGAGGATGCGAGTTGACATCATTTGGCGGCCCGTGAGTTGCCCAACGAGTGTGTCCAATACCCAGCGTCCCTTTCAGGTTCTGACCATTAGCTTTACTCTCTAAATCGGCAACTTTACCTTTGCACTTGATGAGGTTGATATCATCTTCATCAACAATGGCTACTCCGGCACTGTCATAGCCTCTATATTCAAGCCTTTTTAATCCTTTTATTAAGATTGGGTAAGCCTCCTGGCTGCCCACATAACCAACGATTCCACACATAAGACTGATTAATTTACAGGGGTGTAAATAATTTTCATTTTAGGTTTAGCGCCTGATGTAGGGTTATAGCCTGTCAACACCGAGCGTGTAGCGTTGACACCTTCGCCTGAAGTTAACAACGCGACTTCAAATTTAGCATTTTCACCCGACTCGTGGTTGAGGAACAGGTTTTGAACATATCGCGTCACATTAAAGCGATAACGTGTATTAGTTGTGTCATAAAAACCATCGAGGTGTGATGTTCCTTCAATCGCATCTGGGATGGTGAACAAAGTGCGCGTTGAATCAAACTGACCAATACTCAATTGAGCTATGCGATTATAGCCGTCATTTTGCTCAACAGGGAGCAGTAACTCAGCACGGTTAATGATAACTCCGTTTTCAAAACCTTCAAAGAAGTTTTCGATATGCGGTATTTCGAGTGTTACACGTGTTCCCCCCATGGCCTGGATGTACAGCTTTTCTCGTCCACCTTCATAATCGTTCAGATCCATTTGAAAAGGTGCCATACTGTAATCGTGCTCGTAGAGGTTGAAATAAGAGCTGGAGTCGTTCAGTATGTACTCGTAAGTCTCTGCATTTTGACCAGATCCATCATCAATGCGATAGTGCATTATCATGCGGTTGAACGATGACAAAGGATCTATGAACATGATTTGTCCGCCATCGAGGAAATAATTATTGTCTTCAGGGACGATAACCAAACCATTGAGGTACTGGACGAAAGCTAATTGATTATCGTAAACTCCTGCTCCTGCAGTCAATAGCTGCTGACCAAAAGTTGAGTCGAGCTTTATGCGTAACTGTGGTGGCTCAGCATTATTTCCAACCTCGAATGTATCTTGAGCATTGGGAGTGTAAATAGTTGCTTCACCAACCGGGTTACCCTCATCATAAGTAAACTGCCTGGCTCCGCCAGGAGTTCTGATCGTACCATTCGAATAAACTGAGTCTGACGCAAATACATTTGTTGTGGCTCGATAAACCTTTAATGAAACGCGATCGAGGTTATTTGCTCTCAAACTGTTTCGTCCGTAATATGAAGTTCCAACAGTAAAGGGAAGTGACATTATGAGCGAGTCAAAAGTTAGGTTGTTGGGATTACCAAAGTCAACCTGAACCTGTGACGGGCGATACTGTAAAAAAAGACTCGCTTTGGTGGGACCAAAAACCGGGTCGTAGTATTCACCGAGAAGCGTTCTAAAACCTTCATCAGAGCGCACAGAATCCACCTTTACAGTTTTGGCTTTTATCGAGAAGGTATCTACCACATTGCCTGATACTTTGTCGCTATCGGGCTGTAGTTGACCGCCTACTTTATTTTCCTTTTTGCAGGAAGAAAGAGCAACAAGAATTAATAAAATGGAAAAGGGGTAAACGAGTACCCCTTTTGCCTGTGACATTATGGTAGTAATGCTCTTAATCGGCAAGAACCGATTTTTCATCGAGTATTTTGTCATAAAATTCTGAGTATGCATCAATGTATGATTCTTCGTCTTGATAGTCGAGGAACGGTTTATCAGCTTCTTTAATTGCCTTTTCCACTCCTTCATCTACATTTTCAGATCCTTTGATTACAGCATCGGCATGAGAGACTGCTAATTTGTGAAGGTTGTTGTAATCAGCCTTTTCAATTACTGAAATTTTATCGTGCTCGATACCGTCAAACTTCACTTTGTTGATCATTTCATCATCGATCTTTTTATCGGGATGTTGGTCGTAAACGCTGTAAACAACCTGTGTATCATTGAAGAGCGGATCATTTTTGTAAACAGTCTTGAGGTAAGTTGGAAGAAGTGAAGTCATCCAGCCGTGACAGTGGATGATATCAGGAGACCAACCTAGTTTTTTTACTGTTTCGAGCACTCCGCGAACAAAAAAGATCGAGCGCTCATCGTTGTCTTCAAAGAAGTTTCCTTCTTTATCCTCAAAAATTGCTTTGCGGTGAAAAAATTCTTCGTTGTCGATGAAGTAAACCTGCATACGTGCCGGTTGTATAGATGCCACCTTGATAATCAACGGATGATCAAAATCATTTACCACTAGGTTCATTCCTGAAAGGCGAATAACTTCATGCAATTGATGACGCCTTTCATTGATTACGCCAAACCTGGGCATAAATGTCCTGATCTCTTTTCCTCTTTCCTGTATCCCTTGTGGCAGATTACGCCCCACACCTGACATTTGGTTTTCAGGAAGGTAGGGGGTTATTTCCTGCGACACAAATAAAATTCTTGGCTTACTCATATTATACCTTCTTTATCAAAAAATTCGCACAAAATTAAGCATAAATGGCTTGTAAATCAAGTTTTCAATTAGTTTTGCCCACTTTGCCCTGCGCTCTGTCAATATAAATTGACTAAATTCAGTGAAGCGTGAAAGTTTGTAGAACAAAGAAAGAAATGCAATCGGTTGTGCAAAATGCACAGGCGAATAATCAATCGATAGGCTTTGTTGCCACCATGGGCGCACTGCACAGCGGCCATCTCGCACTTGTAGAAAGATCGGCAAGTGACAATGACATCACAGTAGTTAGCGTTTACGTAAACCCAACTCAATTCAATAATCCTGAAGATCTCGAAAAATATCCACGTACACTTGAAAGGGATATCGACTATTTGCAATCTGCAGGATGTGATGTAGTTTTCACTCCTACCGATGACGACATGTATCCAGAAGGCAAAAAGTCAAAATCTTATCCTTTTGGCTCTTTAGCTACGAAAATGGAAGGCGAGTTCAGACCCGGCCACTTCGATGGTGTGGGAACCGTAGTTCAAAAACTTTTCGAGATCATTGAACCTAACAATGCTTACTTTGGCGAAAAGGATTATCAACAGGTTTTGGTAGTGCGCAAAATGGCTGAACTTGAAGGTCTCGATGTCAATGTTGTGGGCTGCCCTATTGAGCGCGAAGCGAACGGACTCGCAAAAAGCTCTCGCAACGAGCGACTCACTGATGAGCAAATGGAGAAAGGCTCTATTATTTACAAGTCACTCCTCATGGCCCGTGATCTGAAAGAAAAAGGAAAAACGGTTGAAGAGATCGAAAAAGCTGTCAAAGAGACTTTTAATCAACAGGAGATGTTTGACCTGGAATATTTCAATATTGCCAACACTAAAACGATGGAATTGCTCAACGGCACTATTGATGTTCCCGCTCGCGCATTCATAGCAGTTTTTGCCGGAAATGTGCGTTTGATTGATAACATCAGCCTGAATTAATCGTTACTTTTGCTCACTTTATTTATCAGCGTATTTAGCTATGCTTATTGAAGTTGTAAAATCTAAGATTCACCGCGTTAAGGTTACACAGGCCGATCTCAATTACATCGGCAGCATTACGATTGATGAAGACTTGATGAAAGCCTCAAACATCATTGAAGGCGAAAAAGTGCAAATCGTGAACATCAACAATGGTGAGCGCCTCGAAACTTATGTGATCAAAGGCGAGAGCGGAAGTGGTGAAATTTGCCTCAATGGTCCGGCTGCAAGAAAAGTTGCAGTCAATGATATTATCATTATCATATCTTATGCTCAACTGGAGTTTGAAGAGGCGAAAAAGTTCAAACCTTCCGTTATCTTTCCAGACGAAACCAACAACACTTTGAAACCCTAACTCGCTATGAAAAAGTACCTCACCGGATTTTTGAAAATCGCCATACCGCTGGGTTTTGGTCTTTTTCTCGTGTGGTATTTTTATTCCTCACTAACTCCTGAAGACAAAACAGAAATTATGGGTGCTTTTGAGCGGGCCAACTACAGTTGGGTTTGGCTCTCACTCGTAGCAGCAACCCTCAGTCACATGAGTCGCGCTTACCGATGGAAGTTCACACTGGCTCCACTCGGTTACAAGCCCAATTTCACCAACAGCTTTTTTGCTGTGATGATCGGCTACCTTATCAACCTCGCTGTTCCCAGGCTCGGTGAAATATCGCGCTGTGGAATTGCACGGAAATACGAAAATATCCCGTTTGAAAAATTATTGGGAACAGTTATCGCAGAACGCGTTGCCGATGCACTCATTCTCATGACCACAATCCTCACGGTAGTTTTTCTCCAGTACGAAGTCATCCAGGGTTTACTCAATGATATCCTGGCATCTGTTTTTGGTAAAATATCCGGTACAACAATCCTCGTTTTGTTAGTTGTTTTACTGGTTGGCGGAATAGGATCACTCGTTTTCATCTACCGAATCAAATCAGAAAACAAACTCATTCAAACCATTCAAAAAACACTCAAAGGAATCGTTGACGGGATGCTCAGCATTTACACCATGAAGAAAAAATGGGCATTCATCGGGCACACAATTTTCATTTGGCTGATGTACCTCATGATGTTTTACCTGTGCTTCTTCGCGTTGCCCGAAACATCAGACGTTCCCATTGCGGGCGTACTCACAGGCTTTGCTCTAGGCGGAATCACAATCGCAGTGACAAATGGCGGAATTGGTGCGTACCCGCTCGCTGTACAGGCAATTCTCGTACTTTACGAAGTGGATAAAAATACAGCCGGAGCCTTCGGGTGGATTGTGTGGACAGCTCAAACAATTCTCATCCTTATTTTGGGCGCGCTGTCATTTGCTTTAATTTCACCGTTTAACCGATGGAAAAATGACAAACTCAAATCAACTCAGGCATAAAATCATGGATAAATCGGTTGCGGTCAGAACCGTAGCCGAATGGAAGTCGCAGGGCGAGAAGGTCGTATTCACAAACGGTGTATTTGACCTCTTGCACAAAGGCCACATAGACTACCTCTCAAAAGCAGCCGATTTGGGCACAAAGCTGGTAATGGGTCTCAACAGCGATGCATCGGTGAAAACGCTGAATAAAGGTCCGGCCAGGCCCATCAAAGACCAGGATCAACGCGCTACAATTTTGGCAGCTCTCTTTTTTGTGGATGCCGTCATCATTTTCGATGAAGAAACACCTTTTGATCTTATCAATGAGCTCACACCTAATGTTCTGGTAAAAGGAGGCGACTACGACCCAAAGTGTTCTGACCAAAATGATAAACGCTACATTGTGGGATCTGACCATGTGAAAAAAAATGGCGGAAAAGTAGAAGCAATCGCCTTTTTACCGGGCTATTCCACCACATCTTTAGAGCAAAAAATATTGGATTCAAACCAATAGCTTTACCTTAGCGGCATGGCTAAAACGAAATCCGTTTTCATCTGTCAAAACTGCGGTGCGCAATCGCCAAAGTGGGTTGGACGCTGCTCCAGCTGCGGTGAATGGAACTCTTTTGTAGAGGAAGTTATCACGAAAAATGATAAAAAGCGCGCTTCGGTCAGAACCGAATCGACTAACGACACCATTGCCAAACCGCTGGCTCTGACCGAAATTGAAACGGAAAACCTGCCGCGTATTTCAACCAACAACAACGAGCTAGATCGCGTTTTAGGCGGAGGTATCGTCCCGGGTTCGCTCGTGCTTATAGGTGGTGAGCCCGGAATCGGGAAATCAACACTGATGTTGCAAATAGCCGTTTCGCTACCGGGCAAAAAAGTGCTGTACATCTCGGGTGAGGAGAGTCCGCAGCAAATCAAAATGCGCGCCCAGCGAATGGGAAAAGAAGCTGCCGATACTTTTTTACTGGCCGAAACATCACTCGACACAATATTCAAACACATCAAGAATGTAGCACCTGACATCCTGATTGTGGATTCTATTCAAACGCTACACACCTCATTGATCGAAAGCGCTCCGGGAAGCGTGAGCCAGGTGCGCGAGTGCACAGCCGAACTGTTGCGTTTTGCTAAAGAGAGCAACATTCCCGTTTTCCTCATCGGGCACATCAACAAGGAAGGCCACATTGCCGGTCCCAAAATACTGGAACACATGGTAGATAGTGTCTTGCAGTTTGAGGGCGACCGCAACCACATTTATCGCTTGCTCAGATCCGTGAAAAACCGCTTTGGATCGACTAACGAGTTGGGGATTTACGAAATGGAAGGGAGCGGCTTGCGGGAAGTGCGCAATCCGTCAGAGATATTCATCGGTAACCGCGATCAGTCACTCAGCGGAACAGCTATTGCCGCAACAATGGAAGGCTTGCGCCCAATGATGATTGAAACGCAGGCGCTGGTGAGTACGGCCGCTTACGGCACTCCACAACGATCTGCTACGGGTTTTGACCTGCGCAGACTCTCAATGCTTTTAGCTGTGCTGGAAAAACGCTGCGGGTTCAAGCTCGCTACGAAAGATGTGTTTTTAAACATCGCGGGCGGAATAAAAGTGGATGATCCGGCCATCGACCTGGCACTGGTTTGTTCCGTGTTATCCTCCAATGCCGATATGCCGATAAGTGCCAATTACTGCTTTGCTGCCGAGGTTGGACTTTCAGGAGAAATAAGACCCGTGACACGCTGCGATCAACGAATCAGCGAAGCAGAAAAACTCGGCTTTGAAAAGATCTACATCAGTTCGTACAACAAAAAAGGCATCGACCAAAAAGACTACAACATCGAGATTAAAATGGTGAAGCAAATCGGTGAAGTTTTTGCTGATCTTTTTGGGTAAAAAAACCTGAAGCGTGTTGCTTCAGGTATTAGTGATGAACAGTGTCAATATTTAGCCAATGAGTCATCAATTTCGTCAGCATATTCTAATATACCTCCTTTAAGATTGTAGAGGTTATCGTAACCAAACTTTTCCTTGAGAGCTCGAATTGCATCTCCACTTCTCGCACCTGTTCTACAATGAACAACGACTTTTTTGTCTTTGGCTATTTTACCGGCTTCATCTAGAACGTTATTAAGTGGTATCAATTCACCTCCAAGGTTTGAAATTCTGTATTCAAACTCTTCACGAACATCAATGAGCTGAAAGTCTTCACCATTCTCTTTCAACTCTTTTAGTTCTTTTGCTGAAAGCTCTTTAACACTTTCTTGTTTAGCATCTTCCTCTTCTTGTTGAGGTATACCGCAAAAGTGCTCATAATCGATAAGTTCATGAATTGTTGGATTCTCACCACTAATTGGATTCTTGGGATCTTTCTTGAATTTGAATATCCTCGTTTCAAAACCAAGCGTATCAAAACTGAACATTCTTCCTATAAGCGGATCTCCGACACCAGAAAGAACTTTTATTACTTCATTGGCTTGTAAACTTCCCAATATTCCTGGGAGTACGCCAATAACGCCTCCTTCAGCACAACTGGGAACAAGGCCTGGTGGTGGTGGTTCTGAATAAAGATCTCTATAGTTAGGGCCAGTCGTTCCATCTTCATACTGATAATTAAATACAGTTAACTGACCGTCAAAACGGAATATAGAAGCATACACATATGGTTTGTTGAGCAAAACACACGCATCGTTTACTAAATATCTCGTTGGAAAATTATCTGTCCCATCAGCAACGATATCGTATTCTTTAATAATATCAAGGGCATTTGAAGAGTTGAGCTGTGTGTTGTATATTTTGAACTCAATATGAGGGTTGAGCCCCTTCATGCGCTCAACAGCAGCTTCTGTTTTAGGTTTACCAACATCGTCTGTTGAAAATAAAACCTGCCTTTGCAAGTTGCTATCTTCTACAACATCAAAGTCAACGACTCCAATTGTACCAACACCTGCTGCCGTGAGATATTGCAATAAAGGAGCTCCTAATCCTCCAGTTCCCACAACAAGCACTTTGGCACTTTTTAGCTTTTTTTGGCCATCGATATTAAACTCTGGTATGATTAAGTGCCGGCTATACCTTTCTAATTCTTCTTTAGAGAAAAAATCATCTTTCTTCATAAAAACCTAGCTTTTACCTCCTGCAATAGCTGGAACAATACTAACCGTTGTTTCCTTTTTTATCGCTGTTTCTCCTTCATTGAGGTCTTTAATATCTTCATCTCCAACAAAAACCTTAATGAAAGATCTCAAATCATCTTCATCATTAAACAACTGGGATTTGAGTTTTGGATGCTTTTCAACCAATTCACGTAGAGCAGTATCCACATTTTCTGCATTAGACTCAAATGTTTTTTCCTGATCTGTAAATTTTCTCAATGGTGTTGGAATTGTAATTTTTGCCATAACTATTTGTTTTTATTGTTATTATATACCTGATAAATTTGAGAGTCTCTTCTTTTATCAGCTTTTTGATTTCTTTTAAATTTCTATTTCACTATTTGCTCTTCTATAAATTTTGATTCGTCTAGCCTCCAGGATTGGATATTAGCTAGCTCCTTTTTTCTTATTGAGATGATGATGTAAGAAAAGTAAGGGACAGCTTGTTTTAAGTCGTGCTCAGAGGGAATAGAAGGGTGGTCAGGATGTGAATGATATACACCTAAAAGCGATAAGTCGTTTTCTTCAGCATATTGTTCAGCTTTCATGTAGTCTTTAGCCGAAACCTCAAACCTACGCTCTCTATTTTCTTCTCTGGTGTTTTCCACAGGAATAGCTTGCGTAACCAATCTTTCTTCATTTTCATCTCCGTAAAAAAAGCCACAGCATTCATGTGGGTAAGTCTTAATGGCATCTTCAACCATCGCTGCTTTTGCTTTTTCTGTTAATTGTATTTTCATAATAATCTGGTTTTAAATCTCTTTTCAGAAGCTGTTGTGTTTAGATACCCTACACAGATCGCTAATAAAGCATAAAATGTTTTAGAAAATATTCTTCATTACCTCGGGATAGTTACTGCCATGATCTGGGAACACTGTCACGATTACTCCCTGATCTATTTCTTTTGATAACTCAACTGCACTGAACAGATTAGCCGCAGAAGACGGACTCAACATCAAGCCCAATTTTTGGCCTGCTTTTTTTACGTATTCGTAAGCTTTTTCCGTTGAAACCTCTTTTCTTTCATCTGCCAAATTTGGATCGTAAAATTCAGGCACTCTGGCTGTTTCCATATCCTTCCAACCTTCCAAACCATGTAGCGCAGAATCTGGGTGCACAGAAATTACTCTTATTGCTTCATTAAAGCTTTTCAACGCCTTTGAAGTACCTATGAATGTACCTGAAGTTCCAACCCCGGTTATAAAGTGTGTTATCTCTTTTTGGGTTTGTTCATATATTTCAGGGCCGGTGCTGTTGAAATGTGCTTTCCAGTTATTTGAGTTTGCGTACTGATCAGCATAATAATACATCTCTGGATTAGCGTGCTTTAGATCAAGGGCTTTTTCCTGTGCTCCATCGGTGAGCTCATAAGGTGACGTATAAATCAAATGCGCATTGAATGCCTTGAGTGCTGAAACTTTTGTAATTGATGCATTCTCAGGAATACACAATGTAAAAGGGATGTCTAATGCTGCTGCAATAGCTGCATAAGCAACACCTGTGTTGCCACTACTTGCATCGAGCAATTGACTCCCTGGTGATAACTCACCATTATCTATGGCGCTTTTTACAATATTGAAAGCTGCTCTGGCTTTAACGCTATTTGTCAATTGATTCCACTCAAGTTTGGCGTATATTTTAACATTTTCATTCTGATGAAGACCTGTGATAGGGAAGAGAGGTGTATTCCCTACAAATGGTTGTAATTGATCTATTTTTTGTTTTAAAGTCTCACTTTCTGTGATAGTCATTAAAAATGCTTTTTCTTATCTTTAAAGTTAAAAACCTGGCGTTAAGATGTCCGTTTAGTTGACAGTGCAAAATACTAGGAAAAACTATGTTTCTATTACCTATTTCAGCTCATAGTTAAAACCCCAAAAACGAGAATAACGTTTACATTGTTTCGATAGTGATTAACAACTGTTTTGTCAAGTTCTTACCACAATTTTTTAATATTTCATAAAAGGCGTCTTCAATTATTAGGACTTCGAGAAACCAGGTGTAAAGTCTTAAAAAGAACTACAAATCGGAAGAAGAATGAAAAACCTTTGGTTTAAACCCTCTGGTCAGCACTATTCAAGAATCTTCACCTCCTCAATGACTCTTCATTTCTAAATGGTGAAAAATCTCGAAATATAGAGATATACTCTACCTGCAGTCGAGCGAGATATAGATGTGTTTTCTTGATAAAAAGATTGAGATCAGGATTGAGACGGAGAAAACAAGCGATCCTTTGCTAAACAATAAACCTAAATCTTAAATCGTAGGCTCCGTCTCATCAGATAGTGAAATGCACGCTCACTTAACTGCTGAAATTCTACGCGTCAGTTCCCGAGGCCGTTTAGCTCGTAGTTTTGATTTCGTGTAAAAGCTGAATCCGCTACTCGTCTAAGGTTTTACGTTTACAAATTTCACCGCCTTAATGATTCTTGAAGAACTTTTCTAAAGTTTGGAACTTTAGAAAAGTTGAAACTGAGGAATGAAACCCCTTAAACACTAAACGTTAAACATTAAACTAACTGAGTTTATCCGCCAGAATATTCATTTCAATAACAGGCGAAATCTTTTCGTAGATCACGTGATAAACTGCCTGGCAAATAGGCAAATCAACTTCAAATTTTTCGTTGATCGCCATAATGCTTTTTACAGCATAGTAGCCCTCAGCAATCATATCCATTTCAAGCTGGGCCGTATTTACAGAATATCCCTTCCCGATCATAAAACCGAAAGTGCGGTTGCGCGAGAATTTTGAATATGCTGTCACGAGCAAATCCCCAAGATAAGCTGATGTCAGTACATCGCGGTGAATCGGGTTTACAGCATCGATGAATCGTTCCGCTTCCTGTATCGCATTTGAAACCAAAACCGCCTGGAAGTTATCCCCGTATCCGAGTCCGCTGTAAATACCGCTCGCTATGGCGTACACATTTTTTAAAACTGCTGAGAGCTCGGTTCCGAACAGGTCATCAGAAATAGAAGTTTTGATGTAACGGCAATCCAGCATTTTGGCAAAATTAGCCGCTATGTCCTGATCGGGGCAGGCAACCGTGATATATGACAAGCGCTCGAGCGCCACTTCTTCAGCGTGACAAGGCCCTGAGATCATCCCTATTTGCTCGTAAGGGATTCTGAACGTCTTGTGAAAATAACGGGCCGGAATAGCGTTGAACTCCGGCACAATCCCCTTAATAGCCGAGATGATGATCTTTTTGTCCATCCCATCGCGCGGGTAATCGTCAAACATATTGGCGATAAATGCCGATGGCGTGGCCATTACCAACACCTGTGAGCTGTCGATAATCTCCTTTAGATCTGTGCTCACATGAATCTTGTCCATGTTGTACTCCACAGATTGCAAATACTTGGGATTGTGATGGTACTTTTTGAGGTGATCAACACTCTTTTCGTTTCGCATCCACCAATTTACGCGATCGAGATTGTTGGTGAGCATCTTTACGATGGCTGATGCCCAGCTTCCTCCTCCAATAACAGCTACAGACGGATTGTTTTTCAAAACGCTTTCGTGTTTGGTGAACAGCAAAGTTGTAATTTATCTCGAAATTACGCCTACTCCACTGCAAAATTCACAAAAAACACCACCTTTGCACGCTCGTGAATAAAGGGGTTCAATACATGCTCATATCGGCTTTGTGCTTTAGCCTCATGCAGTTGTGCGTGAAGTTTTTGAGCCACTTGCCCTTTACTGAGCTCGTTTTTTTCAGATCCATCGTATCGCTGGTGTTGAGCCTCATCATTTTGAAAAGAGCTGGCGTAAATCCGCTCGGCAACAAGCGCAAGTATTTGGTACTGCGCGGAATCTTTGGCGTCATTGCCCTGTCGAGTTTCTTTTTCACTCTTCAGAACCTGCCCATCGCAACGGCTATCGTGATCCAGTACTTGAGTCCGATGTTCACGGCATTATTTGCCATCTGGATATTGAAAGAACCCATGAAGCCTGTTCAATGGCTCTTTTTTGCTCTTTCTTTTGCGGGTATTATCGTCATCAAAGGATTCAACGATGACATCGACCTCATCTACATGATTGCCGGGGTGGTATCGGCTGTTTTTGCCGGACTCGCCTACAACATGATCGGGAAGGTGAAAGGATCTGACCACCCCGTAGTGGTGGTGTTTTACTTTCCGCTTATCGCCACACCTATCATGGGAGTTGTTTCGCTTTTTTACTGGGAAACGCCCGTTGGGTGGGACTGGCTCATCATTCTTGCTATGGGCGTATTCACACAGCTCGCACAGGTCACTATGACAAAAGCCTGGCAGGCCGAGGAAGCCAATCAAATAGCCCCGCTGAAATACGTGGGCATCATCTTCGCGCTGTTTTGGGATTACTCGATTTTCGGCATCTCGCACGACTGGTCGATGTTTGTAGGGATCGGACTCGTGATCTCCGGTGTCATCGCCAATCTACTAATGAAAAAACGGCTGAACAGGAAGTCTGCTTAGATTTTGGTCATAGCCAAATCAAAAATAAATTCATAGCTTCGATGACAGTTAGTCGAAAAACAGCAAAATGGATCGTTTATTAATCATATTCTTCAGTTTACTGATCAGTACTACCTGTTTAAAGGCACAGGTAGAGCATGTTTTCAGCAAAGATTTTGATCATAATGGCCGCATTAACTCTTCGAGTAATGTTGAAGAAATAAGCCCCGGACAATATGTGTTTTCACAGTGGATAAGTACACAAAACTACCGGGACCTCGAACTCGTCAAGATCAATGAACAGGGCGATTCGATTACCAGTACGAAAGTACAGTACAACAACCAACGGCTTTATGACGGTAGAGCAGGATCATTAGCTTTTACTTCAAATTCAAAACTCGCCTATCTCTATGACCCCAGCCAGGACAGTATCGCTATCCTTAGCTTTTATACCACTTTGCTCGATCACACTTTTACGAGAGTATACGATATGGGACGGTGGACAGCTACCAGCAATGTCGCCCAGGTCAATGACTCTACACTCATTCTTACAGGACGTGTTGAGAATAACAATGATATCGATATTTTCGTGATCAATACGGACTTGCAGGGTAATGAAAGATGGAGAAAAATCATACCAAACCCTGGTCTTTTTGACAGGAATGCCAAAGTTTATTCATTGAATAATAAGGTTCTAATTGGCTATATAGTTGAATACAACGTTGCTGACTTAAAACCCGGTTTAATTGTATTAGATCCTGAGACGGGGAATATTGAACACGATACAATCTATCAGGATTACTCATTAGGTGTTGATTTTATCAATACGGGAAGTTATGAAAATGATGAGGTTTATTTCTGTGCTGGTAAAATAGTGAACAACCAACAAAACACTGCTTTAATCAAATTAAGAACAGATGATTACTCAATTGAATGGAGTAAGGAATATTTTCCGGAAGGAAGTATTTTGCCAACAGAGGGCTATCTTAAAGACGGGATCATTAACCTTACCGGTGGGCCTTTTGGAGTACCTCCAGTTGACAGTACTTTTTTTATGAAGGTTTCTGCCTCAAACGGGGACAGCCTCGACATCGAGTGGTACAAATACAACAATTCTGACAGAACGGGTCTTTTGGACATTGAAGCAACTTCAGATGGTGGCTTCATCATGGCCGGGGAGGTATCTAATCCTGACCAAAACGCCTGGATCGTCAAAGCTGATCCCAATGGCTGTATCAGCCAGTTGTGCCTGGGGGTTGATGATGTCGTTAAACAAAACGTGAATGTTTCTATTTACCCCAATCCTACCCGGCAAAACAGTACACTCGCTATTGACAAAGCTCACCTACTAGGAAAAGACGCTGTGTTCACACTCTACAACAGCACGGGGCAGGAGGTCATGCATTTCCCGGTACAGGGAAGTAATTTTCAAAAAAGATTGAGAGTTGATGAGCCGGGACTGTATTTTGGTGTTCTCACCCAAAATGGTGAACCGGTAAAAACAGCAAAATGGATCGTTTATTAATCAAGTGTTGAGGTCGAGGCTAAGGTTAAGGCCGAGAGGAGTTCTAATTGAGTTGTGGAATTATTGTGTGTTTAAGTTGTTATAAAGTTTGGCGTTCGGGTGATAGATCGTTCGTTTCGGCCAACCTGCAAACTAACCAACCACCAAAGTTAAGGCCGAGGTCAAGGCCAAGGTTAAGAAAACTCGTAAAATCATATCGTGAGTAGATTGAATTTCATTCTCGCCTCAAACTGTTTGTTCTTTAAAACGTCACTCAATGACTCTTCATTTCTAAATGGTTTAAAAAACAGTCCTAATGCAATTAATCCTCGATGTTGAAGAACTTTTCTAAAGTTCGAACTTTAGAAAAATTGAATGAGTTCAAAAGGAAGGGTTCTGACCATTAAACTGATCAGAACCCGGTACTTTTACTTTTTACTCTCCATCAATCGTATCCTCTAACCACGAGAAAAATTCACGTTGCCACAGTAATCCGTTTTGTGGTTTGAGAATCCAGTGGTTTTCATCAGGGAAATAGAGAAATTTGCTTTTTAATCCTTTTAACTGAGCGGCCTGGAAAGCTTCCATTCCCTGCGTGTATGGAACACGAAAATCTTTTCCGCTGTGGATGACCATCATCGGGCTGTCCCAGTTGTCTACAAAGTTGTGAGGAGAATATTTCTCGTAACTCTCGGGTGGATTACTTCCCCAGTAAGGTCCGCCAATATCGAAGTTGGCAAAGAATAGCTCTTCTGTAGATCCGTACCAGCTCTCGAGGTTAAACAATCCGCAGTGTGAGATGAACGTGTTAAAACGATCTTCGTGGTTACCGGCAAGGAAGTAAACCGAATAACCTCCGTAACTCGCTCCCACAGCTCCGGTGCGCTCGTTGTCGCAATACGGCTCTTCTATCACGGCATCAAATGCCGCTTTGTAATCGTCAATTGCCTGTCCGCCCCAGTTCTTACTGATCTCTTCATTCCATTCTTGTCCAAAAGTTGGCAAACCCCTACGGTTTGGCGCTACAACTATGTAACCTTTAGCCGCCATTAGTTGAAAGTTCCAGCGGAAAGAGTAAAATTGCGAAACAGCACTCTGTGGTCCGCCCTGGCAATAAAGGAGTGTTGGATATTTTTTCTTTGGATCAAAATCTGGCGGATAGATCACCCAGGTTAGCATTTTTTCACCATCAGTGGTTTCGATAAAGCGCTTTTCAATTTTGCTGTCTTTGATCTTTGAATACGCTTTGTCATTCACTTTCGTCAATTGCTTTTCTTCACCAGATTCAATGTTATAGCTGTACAACTCATTAGCACGGTTCATCGTGGATTTGTGAGCCACTACTCGTGTTGGCCCAACACCAACAATACCGGTAATATTGTGATCTCCTGATGTCAATGCTTTGCGTGTTTCATCGAGACTTTTCACTTTTTTATCAATTACAGCTGACATGCTGTAAAGCTGGTAAGTAGCCTCGTCACCAGCATTGATGATAACCTCGTTGTTCCCGTGAAAAGCAAATCCAAAAAGCTGGCGGTCCCAGTTTTGGGTGATGTTTACAGGGTTTTTGATATCATCTGTATTAGCAATTTTCAATTCGTTTTGGTCAGACTCATAACCATCTCTCTCCATGCTCAACCAAGCGAAAAGAGTTCCGTTTTCATTGAATTGCGGATCAGTGTCGTACCCTTTATTTGCTTCCGTTACATTTTCGGTTTTTCCTGATTCTACATCATAAAAATAGATGTCGGTGTTTGTGCTTTCGGCATATTCTTTTCCTGTGAGTTTCTTGCAAACGTAAGCCAGAGTTGTGCCATCCGGACTCCAGGTAAAGTCTTCACCTCCGTGAAAAGGCTTAACCGGAACATCGTAAGGCTCATCCGGCATAATATCTTCAATGTTGGAGATTACTCCTTCTCTGTAATCGGCAACGTGAAGATGACTGTACGAGCCATCTTCCCATGTATCCCAGTGACGGTACATTAAATCGGTGTAGATTTTAGCATTTGCTCGTCCCAGGTCAGGGTATTTCGCTACGAGTGGATCTTTCACCCTCACATCAGTTGTAAAAGCAATCTTGTCACCTGAAGGTGAATACTTGAAATGAGAAACAGCTACATCCTGGTTTTCCATTGTGCGAACATTCATTCCGCTCAAGTCAACTTCAAAAAGCTTCCCGTGATTGATAAATCCAATCCTTTTTCCGCTGGGATGTAGTTGAACACCGTGTTCAGAACCTTCCATCTCGGTAATTTGATTCACCTGTCCGGTGCGGTTGTTGAGTACATACAAATCAGAACCGCCCGAGTTTTTTGCAACATCGTATTTCGTGACGCTGTAAACAACTAAATCGTATTGTGAGACAAAAACCTCACCGCTTACGCGGCCCAATTCCCATAATTTCTCGGGAGTCATTCGGTTCTGACCGAAGCTCAAAAGACTAAAAATTACTGCTATTCCTGCTATTGCGACTTTTTTCATTGTAACTTTTCTTTACCTGTTTTGCGTTAAGTTTATAGATTTTTAACCCATAGCGGGCATAAAAATAATAGTTTACTGATTTGTGGTTCCTACATTTGCCATTTAATATCAAATTTTACGATGGACGATATTTTGATCAAAGCCGCTCAACTGCTGTTGAGCTTATCCATATTGGTGATTTTGCACGAGTTTGGCCACTTCCTGCCCGCCAAGCTATTTGGAGTTAAAGTTGAAAAATTTTACCTGTTTTTTGATCCGTGGTTTTCACTTTTTAAAACCAAAAAAGGTGATACTGAATACGGTGTTGGCTGGCTCCCGCTGGGCGGTTATGTCAAACTCTCGGGCATGATTGACGAGAGCATGGACAAGGAACAGATGAAAGAACCCGCAAAGGATTACGAATTCAGAGCCAAACCTGCATGGCAGCGACTCATCGTCATGCTGGGCGGTGTCACGGTAAATGTTATCCTGGGCATTTTCATTTACTCCATGATCATGATGACCTGGGGAAAAACCTACCTCAGCGCTGAAGATGCCAAATACGGTGTTCACGTAAGTGAAACAGCAAAACAAGCCGGTTTTAAGGACGGAGACCGTGTAATTGAAATTGACGGAGAACCGCTCCCAAAAGATTACACTTATGCTACAATCACACAGGAACTTCTTCTAAATGAGGAAATCAACGAAGTAACAGTTGAAAACAATGGTCAGACCCGAACGGTTCGCGTACCGCACGAATTTGCTCAAAAGATGTTAGCCTCAGGAGAGAAATCGCTGTTCACAGAGCGTATTCCGTTCATTGCCGATACTGTTCTTCCAAACTCACCTGCCCAAAGTGCGGGAATACAAAAGGGCGACAAATTCATGGCTGTAAACGGGAAAAATGCTGAGTATTTCATCGACTTTGCTAAAACCGTTCAGGATATGAAAGGGGAAGAAGTCGAGATTACAGTAAAGCGCAATGGTGAGCCTGTAACGCTCTCTGCAATGGTTGGCGAAGACGGCAAAGTTGGCGTTGGAAATAAGCCTATCACTAACTTTTTTGAACTCACACAAAAAGATTATTCCTTTTTTGAGGCATTCCCGGCCGGTTATAATTTAGCACTGGACAAAATGGGCGGCTACATCGATCAGTTCAGCCTTATTTTCAGCAAAGAAGGTGTTAGTCAGCTCGGTGGTTTTGGTACTATCGGGAACCTTTTCCCAAGTGCGTGGGACTGGCGAACTTTTTGGAACCTTACAGCTTTTCTATCCCTCATTTTAGCAATTATGAATATCTTGCCCATTCCGGCCCTTGATGGCGGACACGTCATGTTCTTGCTCTACGAAATTGTAAGCGGAAGAAAGCCGGGCGAAAAATTCATGGAATACGCTCAACTGGCAGGAATGCTACTGTTGCTCACTTTGCTTCTTTGGGCAAATGGTAACGATGTTTTGAGGATGTTAGATTAGAGAATAAAACATGAAAAAATTACTTCTTTCATTGATCTTTTTCACTGCGCTCAACAGCTTTGCGCAGGACGAGACTTATCGGGTAAATGCCGGTGAGTCTGATGATAAGGCTTCAGCTTCCAGCGAACTGGGCGATTTATACGTTGTGCCGTTTAAAGATGCGCTTTTCAAATGTCATTTTTCGCAGGAGCTGATGAACGTGAACGGGCTCAAGTTTGAAGAGCTCAGCGACACGTTGAAATTTGGATTGGTAAAAGCGGTTTCCAAAACATTTGGTGACAGCGTTTCTTCTATTCACTTTCAGAACCCACGTAAAGCAGTGCTCGTGAAAAACAACGAGCTCGCCTTTAACTCGATGAAATACGAGTATGTTGGTGTTCCAAAAGTCGAAGAGGAAAAATCGAAGCTCGATAAATTCAAGTCGAAATTTAAAAAGAAAGAAGAGCCAAAACGCGAGGGGACTTACATAGAAAACGGTCAGTTACGCACAAACCGGAGTAAAGGTGACAAGTACATGAATGCGGTTTTTCAGCGTGATGATTTCCTATTCCTCTTGCGCGAAAAACACCAAACTGACTATTTGGTTTCCATCAACCAGCTCGATTTCGTTATCCCGATGGATGCGAGTCAGCTCGACATTCAGCACAATCGCTACAACAGAAATTTACAGGCTCATTATTCAGTTTACAAGACTGACGGAACCTGGCTGCACGGTGGAAAAGCCGCTATTCAAGTTCCGGCCAGTGACAATTCGGTTCTGACCATTAACGAGACTTACATGCCGGAATTAGCGAAGATTATTTATTCGCAATTTCAAGCAGCTACTGAACGATAGTTCTTTTCGACTATTATCTTTACAACCCAATTGATCAAAAATTGACTCATGCCAAACATCGGTTCACCATATATTTTTCTTATTGGAGTTAGTGTCATTGTTGTATTGAGTTACTTCTACAACCTCATCAGCAAGCGCACGAATATTCCAACAGTTTTAATGCTCATCACGACCGGAATCATCCTCAACCAGTTGATGAATTATTTTGAAATGGGCGAGATCAATATGATGTCTATTTTAGAGTTACTGGGGATTGTGGGATTAATTATGATCGTGCTGGAAGCCGCACTCGACCTCAAACTCACGAAGGACAAAGCGCCCATCATTATCAAATCCATGTCGGTTGCATTGCTGGAGTTACTGGCTACAACGGCTGTGCTCACTTACATCGTGCAGTTTTTTACAGGTGCCTCGATTCAGCAAAGTATTTTCTACGCCATGCCGATGAGTATTTTGAGTAGTGCTATTGTGATTCCGTCTGTTGGTTCTTTAGATGAACACAAGAAAGAATTTTTGATTTACAACAGTACCTTTTCCGACATCTTCGGGATTATGTTCTTCTACTTTTATGCCGGGGCTGTCGATGCCGAGAGCAGTTCGGCTATGCTTGCTAACTTTGGAACGAATACGCTCATCACGATCTTGCTCTCTTTCGTGTTGAGTTATGCTCTCGTGTGGGTATTCCAAAAAATCGAATCGGAAGTAAAGCTGTTTTTACTGATTGCAGTTTTGGTGTTACTCTACGCACTGGGTAAAATGCTTCACTTGTCGTCATTACTCATTATTCTCACATTTGGCCTGATACTCAACAACCGTAAAGTATTTTTCCAGGGTCGCCTTAGTCGCTGGATCAAACCAGTTGCTATGCGCAGGGTTCTGGTCGATTTCAGGCTTATCACGATCGAAACCGCATTTGTGGTGCGCACTTTCTTCTTCGTGGTATTTGGGATGACGATCGTTCTTTCTTCGCTCGTATCAGTAAAAGTTTTTCTGGTGAGTGTCATCATTCTGGCTGCAGCCTATTTGATACGCTTCATTTTCCTTTTCTTTATCGAGCGGAAAGCTGCTAAAACAGAGCTATGGATAGCACCAAGAGGTTTGATCACCATCTTGCTCTACTTCGCTATTCCAAGCGAGTACCAAATTGAAGCATTTGAATCGGGAATCTTGTTATATGTGATATTAGGTACCAGCATCATCATGACCTGGAGTTTGATATCGAGCAAAAAGACTGATATCTACGATGAGCTCTACGATGATGAAATCGCCAGGCAAGAACAGGAAGCCATAGATCAACACACAAAAGATCAGTCCTCGTAATAGGTATCTGCTTTGTGCTCATCGAGAGAATTGAATTCGATGAACGAAATATTTGTAACGGCTTCAACGGTGTGAATCACATTTGGGTAAATATTCAACTCAACCGGAGCCTGAACTTCGTGATGAAACGTTTCTCCTGTTTTTCGGTCAGAGCCATAAACCTTAGCTAAACCACTGGTCAAAATCAAAATTTCAGGGTTTTTAGTAGCCGAATTTCCTTTGTGGTAATGCCCTCCACTCTTCGATCCTTTTTTGCGCTGAGCAACAATAAATCCTTCAGCTGTGCGAGTGGCCAAACCAAAAGTTGATCCGTTTTCATTTTGGCCAATTTCATCCAGCTTTTTCACGACAATCCCATTCATAAACACATGTTTTTTTGGTTCTGACAGTCTTTAGGTCAAAAATGCATTAAATACTACCTTTGGCGAAAATAAAACGACTTCTCCACGCATGAAAATAATTGTTCCAATGGCGGGCATGGGAAAACGGATGCGCCCGCATACGCTCACTGTTCCCAAACCACTTTTACCTATTGCAGGAAAGCCAATTGTTCAAAGACTGGTTGAAGACATTGCTAATGTTGCTGATGAAAAAATCACCGATATTGCTTTTGTTACAGGTAGATTTGGATCTGAAACAGAAAAAAAACTGCTGGAAGTAGCTGATGACCTGGGAGCAAAAGGCCACATCTGTTACCAGGATGAAGCACTTGGAACAGCTCATGCAATTTTGTGTGCCAAAGAATTACTCGAAGGCAATGTGATTGTCGCTTTTGCCGATACACTTTTCAAAGCCGACTTTAAATTCAACGCTGAAAAAGACGGTGTCCTTTGGGTTCAAAAAATTGAAGACCCCAGCCAATTTGGCGTTGTGAAAATCGATGATAATAGTGTCATTACCGAATACGTTGAAAAGCCAAAAGAATATGTCTCAGATCTGGCGATGATCGGGATTTACTATTTCAAAAATGGTGCAACACTTCGCAAGGAACTCGAATACCTCATCGAAAACGACATTATTAAAGGTGGCGAATACCAACTTCCAGATGCTCTGCGCAACATGACCGAAAAAGGGATGGAATTCGTTCCGGGAGAAGTTGAAGAGTGGCTCGATTGCGGAAACAAAAACGCTACAGTTCACACCAATTCGCGCATTTTAGCTTTCAACAGCGATAAAGATCAAAAAGACTCATCGGCTAAGATCATCAACAGCATCATTAACGAACCTTGTTATCTCGGTGAAAATGTTGTCATTGAAAATAGCGTTGTGGGGCCGCACGTTAGTATTCACGAAAACACAACTGTTAAAGACAGTGTGATCAAAAACAGCATCGTCTACACCAACACGGTTATTGAAGGATTGAACGCTGATAACTCAATGATCGGGAATCACGTTACCTTAAAGTCAGAACCTAAAGATTTAAGTATTGGAGATTATTCAAAACAGTAAAATAGCCGGTGTTTTTCTCTCGATTTTATTGCTGAGTTCCTGCTCTGTTTTCAACAAAGCAGCTAAAAAGGATAAAGCAACTCAAAATAAAACAGGGTACACACCAAATGACAAGCTGAACTCAAACTCGTTTAAGTCGGCATACTTTGACGGAATCAAGCAAAAGTCGCTCGAGAACTGGGATCAAGCACTCTCATCATTTGACAGATGCCTTGAAATGGTTCCCGGCCATCCGGCAACTTTATACCAAAAGTCTCTGGTTCTGACCGAAAAAAGCGATTACGAAAAAGCGGTTACCTCCATTCAAAAAGCAATTTCTGTAGAAGACACCAACCGCTGGTACCTCGATCATTACGCTGATCTACTCAAACGAACGAACAATTACAAGAAAGCTGGTGAAACATTTAAAAAACTCACTGAGTTAAATCCCGGTCAAATCCGCTACTATTACGAATTAGCCAATATGTACCTCTACGAAAACCGCGTTGATGATGCACTCGTAGTGTACGATGAAATTGAGGAGAAAATAGGGTTCAATGCCGATATCATCAAGCAGAAGTACAAGCTGCACTCAAAGCAGGGCAACAACAAAAAGGCCGAGGAAGAAGTCAAAAAGCTGATCAAAAACGATCCCACAAATGCGAATTACCGCGGAATGTTAGCTTCATTGTACCGGAGCCAGGGAGAATATGAAAAAGCGATTGAAACATTCAAAAAGCTGCGCGACCTAGACCCCGAAAATCCGCTAATCGCGCTTTCCCTTGCCGATTATTACGAAGATGCCGGTAAAGACGATTTGGCCTTTGAAGAGCGCAAAAAGGCTTTTGCAAATCCCGAGCTCGACATCGACAGCAAAGTCAAAATTTTACTGAATTACTACCGCGTTTCAGATCCGGGTGATCAACTGGCACAAAAGAGTCTTGAGTTGCTCTCGATCCTTGAAAAGTCACACCCTGATGAAGCTAAAACATTTGCCATATATGGAGACTTCCTCATAAGAGAGGGAAGCTCAGAAAAAGCGCGCGAGAAATACATCAAAAGTATCGCACTTGACAGCAGCCGTTTTCTCGTTTGGAATCAACTACTCATCATTGAAAGTGAACTCAATAAAACAGAATCACTCCAGGAGCACAGTGCTGCTGCAATGGAGTTGTTTCCTAGTCAGCCCATATCGTTCCTCATGAACGGACTCAGCAACTTACAACTCGAAAACTACGACAAAGCAGCTTTTGCATTGGAGCAGGGAAAAAATCTGGTAGTTGACAACCAGTCTCTTCAAACGCAGTTCTACAGTAGCCTCGGTGATGCTTATTACAATCTCGAAAAATACGAGAAAGCATGGCTCAACTATGAAAATGCTCTAAAGCTCAATCCAAAAAACGATTATGTGCTCAACAACTATGCGTACTTTTTGAGCTTGCGCAAGGAGAACCTGGAAAAGGCTAAGGAGATGGCTTCTCAAACAGTTAAAAGACATCCTACAAATCCTACTTATCTAGATACTTATGCCTGGGTGCTCTACCAAAAAGGAGAATATCAAAAAGCAAAAACACACCTCGAAACTGCTCTTGAAAATGGCGGAATGAGCCAGGGTGAAATATTGGAGCATTACGGTGATGTACTCAACAAATTAGGTCAAAAGGAAGCAGCCCGTAAGTACTGGAAAAAAGCGAAAGATACAGGAGCCGCTTCAGATCAAATTGACGAAAAACTAACTCAATCTGCACAGTAAGCTTATGATGCGTAACATTTTATTCCTATTCATCATTCCGTTAGTGCTGTACAGTTGTAAAGCCACCCAAAAAGCTGGTGATGGCGCTAAAGCTGACCTGAACAAGCGCACAGAACAACTCATCGACAGTATCAAAAAGCACGAGATAAACCCAAAAACCATTTCATTTAAGTCTGCTGTCGACATAAAATCGAAAGACAAAAAGAACAGCGTAAAAATGAATTGCCGCATTCAGGTTGATTCCGTTATATGGATTTCATTTACCGCATACGGTTACGAAGTTGCACGTGCTTTGGCTCGTCCTGACAGTTTGTTTTTTGTCAACAAAACGAAAAAAGAATACTTCAGCGGAGAATATTCTTTCCTCGAAGAAAAGTTAGATCTCAATATCGACTTCAATCAGTTGCAGTCAATCCTTCTCGGCAATGCAATCGACATTGATGACCCCAATATCAAGCGGAGTAACGATAACGATCTCTACCTGCTGAGTACGCTCAAAAAGCGCAAATTGAAAAAAGCCAGAGAAAAAAGTCACAAGATTGATGACGATATCGTAATCAGTAACTGGATCAATCCGGCAAACTACCGATTATCAAAATTGCAAATACTCGACTTACGAAATAAACGAAGTGCCCTCATCGATTATCAGGATTTCAAAGAAATCGACAACTTTGTCCTCGCAACTGAGTCTACCATAACCATCAAGTCAAAGCAAAAGCTTACTATTGAAAACCAATATTCGCGAATAAACATTAACGATGAGGAACGCTTTCCTTTCAAAATATACGACAGCTATACGCCCATTCGCTAAAGCAACAACACTGGCTTTTGTTCTTCTCCTGAGCTGCTCGGTAGTTTTTGGTCAGAGCCAAAAGCGCAAAGAGCTGGAAAAGCAAAAGTCAAGCCTCGTAAAGGATATTGAGTACAAAAACAAGCTGCTCGAACAAACCAAAAAGCAAAAGCAAAGTACGCTCAACGATTTGGTTCTGATCAACAAAAAAATCAATGAGCGCCAACAACTCATCACCACAATCAGAACCGAGATCAACCTCCTCTCTGACGAAATTGAAGAAAATCAAGCCCTTTTAGAGTCGATGCACAACGACCTCAAAAAGCTCAAAGAAGAATACGCTGAGTTGATTCGTTTTGCTGAGCGCAACCAGAACAGCTACGATAAACTCATGTTCGTTTTTGCGGCCAAAGACTTCAACCAGGCTTACAAGCGAATAAAATACCTGCGCGAATACACCGAGTATCGCAAAAGGCAAGCTGCAGCAATCAAAAGACTTGAGAAAAAACTCCAGGAAGAAACCGATCAACTCAAAAAAGACCGAAAACAAAAGGAGCAACTCCTCACCGATTTGAGTTCTGAAAAACAAAAACTTGCAGGGGAACAACATGAGCAGGAATCGCTCGCAAACAACCTCAAGCAAAAAGAGCGTGAACTCAAAAAAGAAATCGAAAAGAAACAGGAAGAACAGCTCGCTATCCAAAAAGCGATTCAGCGCGTTATTGCCGAGGAGTTGCGTAAGTCTCGAGAAGCCAATCCAAAATCAAAAGAAAGCGAATGGGCTCTAACACCTGAAGCAAAAGCACTTGCCGATGACTTTACAAGCAACAAGGGTAAACTACCCTGGCCTACAGAAAAAGGTGTTATCACGCAGAGTTACGGAATCAAAGCACACCCGGTACTCAGCCACCTGAAAGTAAAAAATGACGGTGTTGCCATCAGCACTGAAGAAGGATCAACTGCACGAGCTGTATTTGACGGTGAAGTGAGCAAAGTGTTGATCATTCCGGGTGCCGGAAAAGTTGTGGTAATCCGTCACGGAGATTACCTCACAGCCTACGGAAAACTCGATGACGTATTCGTCACAACCGGTGAAAAAGTAACCAGTAAACAAGCTATCGGCACGATTAGAACCAGCCAGGGCAAGACTGAAATGGAATTCCAAATACGCAAAGGACAAAAGGCTGAAACCCTCAACCCTGCATATTGGCTTTATAAAGCAAGATAGTCTCAATTTTGCCGTTCATTTTCGTACCTTTGCCCATCAATTTAGCGTTGAATAAACGAGAACTATATAGGAGGAAATTATGAATATTGGTCCATGGCAAATCGTCCTCATTCTTTTGCTCGCACTTTTACTGTTTGGCGGTAAAAAACTTCCCGAGCTAATGAAAGGACTTGGAAAAGGCATCAGAGAATTTAAAGACGCTTCTAACGAAGACGATGATGCAAACTCCAAAAAGAACAAAGTAGAAGACAAAAAAGAAAGCTAACACGTTCTCAAAACTCAATCACGTGTACACATCTTTTGAACAGGTAAAGCGCGAAATCGAAAACGGTAAAACCGTTGTAGATATTACGCGCAACTACCTTGAAACCATTAAAGAAAAAGAGTCGCTCAATGCCTTTCTCGAGGTTTTTGATCAGGATGCTATCGAGCAGGCCAAAAAAGTTGACGAAAAGCTGAAAAACAACTCTGCCGGAAAGCTGGCGGGAATGGTAATCGGCTTAAAAGACAACATTTGCTACAAAGGTCATGCTGTGAGTGCTTCCTCAAAAATCCTGGAAAACTTTGAGTCACTCTACAGTGCAACCGTTGTGGAAAGACTTCTCGAAGAGGATGCCGTGATCATCGGTCGCCTGAATTGTGATGAATTTGCAATGGGTAGTTCTAATGAGCACTCGGCTTATGGTGCGGTGAAAAACCCTCACGATCAGAACCGGGTACCCGGTGGATCATCCGGTGGTTCAGCAGCTGCTGTAGCTGCTGGATTATGTCTTGCAACTCTTGGATCCGACACTGGTGGATCTATTCGTCAACCCGCTTCATTTTGTGGTGTTGTAGGTCTCAAACCTACTTACGGAAGAGTTTCACGTTGGGGGCTTATCGCTTACGGGTCATCGCTCGATCAAATTGGCCCGCTTACGAACTCGGTTGAAGATTCGGCACTTATCCTGGAGGTTATTGCCGGATCTGACCAAAAAGACAGCACTGCCTCAACGAAAAAGACGGATGCTTATTCAACAGCTCCAAAGTTTGATGGCAAAGCAAAAATTGCAGTCATCAAAGAAACTTTTGAGACTGACGGACTCGATCCTGAAATAAAAAAGAATCTCGAAGAAAGAATAGACTCGCTAAAACAACAAGGCCACACTATTGATTATGTGAGTCTTGATATTTTAGATAAACTCGTTCCAACTTATTACGTGCTTTCAAATGCTGAGGCATCGAGTAACCTGTCGCGCTATGACGGAATGCGTTACGGTTACAGAAGCGAACAGGCAGAGGATCTCGAATCAACTTATGTAAAGTCGAGAACTGAAGGCTTTGGCACTGAGGTAAAACGCAGAATCATGCTGGGCACATTTGTTTTGAGTGCCGGCTATTACGATGCTTACTACTCTAAAGCACAAAAAGTTAGAAGAATTATTCGCGAAAAAACTGATGAAATGCTCAGGGATTATGATTTCATCCTGTCTCCAACAACTCCAAAGACAGCTTTTGAGTTTGGAGCCAATGATAATGATCCCGTTTCGATGTATCTGGAAGATATTTTCACGGTCCACTCCAACTTGGCCGGGACACCAGCAATATCGATTCCGGCTGGATTTCACAGCAACGGAATGCCTTATGGACTGCAAATAATGGCCGGTTCATTCGAAGAAAAGAAGTTGCTCAGTTTCGCTAGCACACTAACTGAGTAACTATTTCGTTAAAACTCCGTTGTGTAAAAGTAACGAAACCATTGGTTCACAGCAGCCAATGGTTTTTTCATATTAGCTGCATAAATTTCAACCCATGAAGTGGATTTCATTAACAAGTCTTTTATTTTTTTCATTGAGCGCGTTGGCAACAAAGCCAGATAGCTCACAGTCAGAACCGATTGATACTACCGTGATCGAACAAACCTCATCGTTAGTAGCGGCAATGGATAGCATGATGCATGCCCCGTATTTTGAAATGGCAGAATCAGCAAAGCTGACTTTTGATACCGGCTTTTTGGAAATACCCAAAAATGAAATTCCAACTTTCAGCGACTCCATTGTGAAAAATCGTTTGGATTCGCTGAATCTGCGCACTCCATTCAATGTGGTTCACAACGATCGCGTTGAAGCCTTCATCAACCTTTACGCAGTAAAAAGGAGAGAACAAGTTTCCAGAATGCTCGGTTTGAGCGAGTATTACTTCCCTATGTTTGAAGAAGTACTCGATCAGCACGATGTTCCATTAGAATTAAAATATTTAGCAGTTGTGGAAAGTGCTCTCAACCCAAGAGCTCGTTCACATGCTGGCGCTGTGGGAATGTGGCAGTTTATGTACTCTACAGGTAAAATGTATGATTTGGAACAAAACTCCTACATGGATGAACGGATGGATCCGGTTAAATCGACTCATGCAGCAGCCCAATACCTCAAGTATTTATACAGAATGTATGACAAATGGGATTTGGCTTTAGCAGCTTACAACTGCGGCCCCGGAAACGTGAACCGAGCCATGAGAAGATCGGGGTCTAAAGATGGAAATTACTGGGATCTCTACCCTTTTCTACCTCGTGAAACAAGAGGTTATGTTCCGGCTTTTATCGCAGCATATTACGTTTTTGAACATGCCGATGAATACAAGATCAACCGTGTAGCTCCACTCAAAACTTTCTTCGAGACAGATACCGTTCACGTGAAAGGACCAATTTTCTACTCTGAACTGAGTTTAAAACTGGATCTGACCGAAAGAGAGTTGAGTTTTTTAAATCCGGCATACAAGCGTGATCTTATCCCTGCTTACAGCGATAAAACAAATATCCTGAGACTCCCCCGCGAAAAGGTTTTTGAATTTTACGAGCAACAGGATACCCTCATAGCATCCACTTATGAGACGATGGGTGAAGAGAATGACGGAAACTTAAAAGAGTTTGAAGAAGATCGCGTTTACTACCGTGTAAGGAGCGGTGATGTACTAGGACGAATTGCTCAACGTTATGGTGTTAGATCCAGTGAAATTATGCGCTGGAATAACCTGAGGTCTTCACGCATAAACATCGGTCAGCGACTTGTGATTTACCCGAAAGGTGGTAACCATTACGCTCAAAAAAGTGAACCGAAAAAAATTGAGGTTGTGCAAGATGGAGGCAAGGTTTACTACCAAATACAAAGTGGTGATACGCTGTGGGACATTGCAAAAGCCCGCGGAATTAGCGTTTCTCAGCTAAAAGAACTGAATAAAAACGTCAACTATTCCCGCTTAAAACCGGGAATGAAAATAGTGGTAGGTACAAATGGCTAAATATTTCGCATTTTTCCTTTCTGTCCTCTTTTTCATCGGCTGTTCGAGCGATGAAGACAACCAACGCTTTTTGCCTATGGCGAGCGGAGAAGGAGGAGACTTGATCGTTTGGGTAAAACAGGATATGTGGAAAGGAAAACTTGGCGATACGATTCGGGAAAAGCTGAGAAAAACGCAATACGGCCTTCCACAGTCAGAACCGATTTTCAACGTACAGCACACTACTGACAAGAGTTTTAGCAAGGTCTACAAGTCGTTTGGGAATATCCTCATTTTTGAAATCGATCCAACACGGGTAACCGGACCTAAAATGGATATTCAAAAAAACGTGTGGGCTCGCCATCAATTGATCGTTCGCATCAAGGCGAAAGATGAAGAGGGACTCATCAAAAAGTTCAACGAGGAATCGCAAAACCTCATCGATTACTTTGAAGCAAAATCTCTCGACAGGCTCTACCACAAAAATAAAAGTGCCGGAAGTGAAGAACTCAACGATCGTATTGACAGCTTATTGAATATTGAGATCACGACTATGAAAGGGATGTATTTTGCCAAGTCAAATAAAGACTTTGTTTGGTTGAGGCTTGAACGTGAACGCGAAAGAGGAGGCTTTAAGCATCAGATCAGCCAGGGGGTGTTGGTTTTCAAACACCCTTACACCTCACCCGATCAACTCCAACCAACAAATATCATCAACAAAGCCGATAGCGCTTTAAAGGCTACCATTCCAGGTCCGGTTGAGAATTCTTACATGGACATTGACACCCGGTTTGTTCGTCCGCGAGCTGAGGAAATCAACTTCAGAGATCATTTTGCCACAGAGGTCCGCGGTCTTTGGCGAACAGAAGGCTACCTGATGGGAGGACCATTCGTAATGCTCACAATTTTGAATGAGCATAAAAATGAAGTTGTAACGGCTTACGGGTATGCTTACGCCCCTGAGTTTGATAAACGTGAATACTTGAGAGAAGTAGAAGCTGTTATCAAATCAATCCGATTCAAAGAAAAGGGTAAGAAAAAGGAAGAGCGTTAATCCTCTTCCTCTGTGATTTCTTCTTCGTTTTCTTCTTCAACTTTATCTGAGTCAACTTCTTCGAGTTCAACTTTTCTTTCCTCTCCTCTTAGGAAGCTATTGATCATGTTATTTCTTATAGCAAACCCGAGACCCTGAACGCGGTAATCGTAAACCTTGTTATTCACAAAACCATGAAGGCCTCGGTTATTTCTGAGTAAAGGTACTATAGCACTGCCTTTTTTTACACTAATATCGGTTTGTATAAAATCTACCCCTTTTATTTTCCCTAAGGTTTGCATCTTGTGTTAACATAGTTTGACCTTTGATATAAAAAGTCTCAAGTATATAAGTCTCTTGCACTTATTAAAATTACAGGAAGGTTGAACATTTTACGTTTATTTGGAATTACTTCATTGTGGCAGCAGGTACATCATTAGTTAAAAACTGGTTTTCTGATAAGGGCTGGAAGCCTTTTCCATTTCAAAAGGAAGCCTGGTCAGCATATCGATCTGGAAAGAACGGATTGATCAATGCACCAACAGGTTCGGGGAAGACTTATGCCATGCTTGGCGGAATAGTTGCTGAATATCTCAGTTCACAAAAAGCAAACTACAAACAGCCTCGCGGACTTCAAGTCATCTGGATTACGCCAATTCGGGCGCTGAGTAAAGAAATTCACCTATCCAGTAAAAGAATGATTGAGGGTCTCGATATTCCCTGGGAGGTTTCGGTCAGAACCGGGGACACATCAAGTAAAGAACGAGCCCGCCAATCACGTAAAATGCCGCAAATATTGATCACGACTCCTGAGAGTTTACACTTACTCCTCGCACAAAAAAATGCCTCAAAGCGATTCAAAAACCTCAAAGCTGTTGTATGTGATGAATGGCACGAGTTGATGGGCTCTAAAAGAGGGGTGATGATGGAGCTGGCTCTGAGCAGACTCAAATCCCTCTCCAACAAATTGCGCGTATGGGGCATTTCAGCTACGATCGGTAATATGGAGGAATCGATGGAAGTATTACTCGGATCTGACCACGACCCACAAAAAACGGCTTTCATTAAAGCAGATATCAAAAAAGAGCTCGAGATCATTTCTGTTTTACCCGATGAAGTTGAAAAGTTTCCATGGAGCGGGCACCTCGGCATAAAGCTCCTGGCAAAAGTTGTCCCCATTATCAATGAAAGCAAAACAACTCTTATTTTCACCAATACGCGTTCTCAATGTGAAATTTGGTATCAACGAATTCTGGATGAAGATCCTGAATTAGCCGGACAAATAGCCATGCATCACGGCTCTATTTCAGGGGAACTGCGCGATTGGGTTGAGGATGCTCTGCATGACGAACGACTAAAAGCTGTAGTGTGCACATCGAGCCTCGACCTGGGAGTTGATTTTAGACCTGTTGAAACGATTATTCAAATTGGCGGACCAAAAGGAGTAGCTCGGTTTGCTCAACGAGCAGGGAGAAGTGGACACCGACCGGGAGAGAAAAGTAAAATCTACTTCGTTCCAACTCATTCGCTCGAGCTGATTGAGGCGGCTGCACTGAGAAAAGCGATCGACCAAAATTACATGGAGGAACGAACTCCTTATATCCGGTCGTTTGATGTTTTGGTTCAATACCTCACCACTCTTGCTGTTGGTGATGGTTTCTATCCCGATGAAACACTGGAACAGATAAAATCCACATTCAGTTTTAACAGTATCAATGATGATGAATGGCTCTGGTGCCTGGATTTCATCACAACAGGAGGTGACAGCCTACACAGCTATAATGAATACCACAAAGTTGAAGTGCTGGAAGACAATCTCTACAAAGTAACGAGCAGAAAAGTAGCCATGAGGCATCGCTTGCAAATTGGAGCAATCGTCTCTGATGCTATGCTAACGGTAAAATTTGTTTCAGGAGGAAGAATAGGCTCAATTGAAGAGTCGTTTATCTCAAAACTCAAGCCTGGCGATGTCTTTTGGTTTGCCGGAAGAAGTCTTGAACTAGTGAGAATCAAAGACATGGTCGTTCAGGTAAAAAGGAGTAAAAGCAAAACCGGAAAAATTCCCAGTTGGCAGGGAGGAAGAATGCCTTTGAGCAGCAACTTATCTGAAATGCTCCGCGAAAAAATGCAAGAAGCCATTTTAAACACCGGATCGGATGTTGAACTCAAGACTATTCAGCCACTCCTGAACTTTCAAAAAGAGCGAAGTCATGTTCCGCTGGAAAACGAGTTTCTCATAGAATCTTTTGAAAGTAAAGAGGGCCACCATTGCTGCATGTATCCGTTTGACGGCCGCTTTGTTCATGAAGGAATCGCCAGCCTAATCGCTTATCGCATGA
Organism: Salibacter sp.; assembly: GCF_031581065.1. Lineage (NCBI taxonomy): Bacteria > Pseudomonadati > Bacteroidota > Flavobacteriia > Flavobacteriales > Salibacteraceae > Salibacter > Salibacter sp. The sequence goes on along the minus strand of NZ_JAVLBN010000003.1, from coordinate 12,228 downwards.
GTTTACTCAAGCCTATCTCGTTCTCTATCGCAGTCAACGATTACGGATTTGAATTACTCAGCGATCAACCGGTACCTATACAGGAAGCAATTGACAATAACCTTTTCACTACTGAGCATTTGATGGATGATATTCAAAACAGCATCAATGCATCAGAAATGGCTCGAAGGAGGTTTCGCGAAATTGCCGGCATTAGCGGACTCGTATTCAAAGGCTATCCCGGAAAATCAAAATCTGACCGACACCTGCAATCTTCCTCACAACTGTTTTTCGATGTATTTCGCGATTACGAACCGCGCAATCTACTTTATAAAGAAGCATTTGAAGAAGCCATGGAGTTTCAACTCGAGTTTAACAGGCTATTCAAAACACTTGAACGCATCAACAGCCAGGAGTTTATTCTGTCAGAACCTGAAAAGCCCACTCCCTTCGCCTTTCCCGTGATGGTAGATCGATTGAGGGAAAAATTCATTGCAGAATCACTCGAAAGCCGCATTCAAAAAATGCAATTGAAATTCGAATAGCGCGAACATTAGCAGACTATGACTGTTCTAATCATAAATAGAGATAATATGTTTGGACTATTCAATTCTGATCCCAAAAAGAAACTTCAAAAGAAATACAAAAAATTGATGGAGGAGTCACACGCTCTATCGCATAAAGACAGAAAGGCTGCCGATCAAAAAATGCAGGAAGCTGATGATGTATTGAAAGAAATAGAAAAGCTAGATAGCTGATAAATCCGTCATCTTTACTTTTGTCAAAAAGTTAAGAATGGCCCATCCCAAGGAAATTTCAATCGCGAGCTACCAGTACAACCTGCCCGATGAAAAAATCGCTCAATACCCTGTTGAACCACGAGATAGCTCAAAACTTCTCACTTACAGGAAGAGACAAATCGATCACAAAACCTTCAATCAGCTACCAAAAGAGCTGCCATCAAACAGTCACCTAATTTTTAACAACACAAAGGTCGTTCCCGCCCGGCTGTTTTTCCGCAACCGAAACGGGCGTGTTATCGAAGTATTTTGTCTCGAGCCACAGTCAGAACCGAGCGCTGAGCTGGCTCTTTCACAAACCAAAAGCACACGCTGGTGGTGCATGGTTGGCGGAGCAAAAAAATGGAAAGAAGAAAAACTCACGCTCCAAACGGGAAGAGGCGATCTATTGAATGTCAAAAAAATCGACAGGGAAGATGTCCGCTTTTTGATCGAGTTTAGCTGGGAGCCTAAAAACTTCACCTTTTCTCAACTTTTGGAAGAAGCCGGAAAAGTTCCATTACCTCCTTACATGACACGAGAAGCTGAGGAGGAAGACAAATCACGCTATCAAACAGTTTTCGCCAAAGTGGAAGGATCAGTTGCTGCACCCACTGCGGGTTTGCACTTCACGCCTTCGGTTCTGACCGATATTGAAAAAGCAAAAATCAACTCTTCTCAAATTACTCTGCACGTGAGTGCCGGCACATTCAGACCCGTGCAAACCGATAAAATTGGTGATCACGCTATGCACGGTGAGTTTTTTGAAGTGAATAAAAAAACCATTGAAGAACTACTCAAAACGGATGATAAAAAACTCATAACCGTTGGAACAACTGCCATGCGCACGATGGAGAGTCTTTATTGGGTTGGCGCACAAATCGCTAAGCACGGCTTCAAAATGGAAATGCCGTTTCGCATCGGGCAGTGGGAACCCTACGATGAGCCGTGGGATGCATCCAGAGGTGAGTCGCTCCAAATGATTCTGGAATACATGAAGCACCACAAACTTGACAAGTTGAGTGGACAAACTGAGATTATCATCGCCCCGGGATACAAGTTTAAGGTGTGTGACGGACTCATCACCAATTTTCATCAGCCCGGAAGCACACTTTTGCTACTGGTCGCAGCTCTTATTGGGTCTGACTGGAAAAAAGTGTACGGTTATGCGCTCAACAATGAGTTCAGGTTTTTGAGTTACGGTGACAGTTCTTTACTAATCCCTTAGGTTGTCAAAAGACATCTGTTCATAAAATAGCGCAATATCCATTGTTTTGAGCGCGTTTGACATCAACCTTTGTATATTGGAAAAAATGTATCTGTATCATGCGTAAACTCATAGCTTTTAGTTTGTTCATCGCCCTGTTTGCATCGTGCGTCCCTGTAAAGCGCGTTGAAGAACTCAAAACAAAATACGACAAATGCGAGGGAGAACGCGAGTACCTCGCAGGAGAAAAAGACCGCCTGGAAACTGAAAATGCCGAGCTCAAAGCTGAGGTAAAAAAGCTCAAGCAGGCTGTGAGATCAATGATTGACGATACGGCTTCCACAGCAAAACAGTACCGCCAATTGCGTCACGAAACTGATCGCCTCAAAAAAATCAACACACAACTTCGTGAAAAGGCCGATGCTCTCGAAAGCGGGTCGAATGCGGAAAACCGCAAGCTGATGAGCGAAGTAATGGCGCTACAGGACGACCTTCAAATCAAGGAAGACAAACTCAAGCTGCTCGACAAAAAACTGGATGACAAAGAAAAAAGACTCAACAAACTCCAGGAAGAACTCAAGGCTCGTGAAAAACGCGTCCAGGAACTCGAAAATATAATCGCTCAAAAGGATGCTGCTGTAAAAGCACTACGCGATAAAGTAAAAGATGCACTTACAGGCTTTGCCGATAAAGGTATTACCGTTGAACAGCGCAACGGTCGCGTTTACGTTTCAATGGAGGCCAAGTTGCTATTTGCGAGTGGCTCAACAAGTGTCGGATCTGAAGGTACAAAAGCTGTTGTTCAATTAGCAAAAGCTTTGGAAAATCAAAATGAACTCACCATTCTGGTTGAAGGCCACACCGATACTGATCCTATAAGCTCTTCATGCATAAAAGACAACTGGGACCTTTCTGTGATGCGCGCTACATCAGTTGTGAGAATTATGATGAACAATAGCTCCATCGACCCACAAACGCTTACAGCTGCCGGTAGAGGAGAGCACTTTCCAATCGCATCAAACGACACTCCTGAAAGTAAAGCAAAAAACCGCAGAATTGAAGTAATCCTCACGCCAAACCTCGATCAGTTATTCAAAATTCTTGACGAAAGCGCTCAGGAAATTACAAATGACGAGGGCACTGAATAACTTTAGCCCGGTTTTTGCTTATCTGAAGAAAAGATAAGCCATGACAAAGAGCAAAAAATCATTAAAACTGGGATTGGGTACGCGCATCTACCTTTCAATGATGGCGCTCATCCTCATTTCGCTCATTGTCATCGGTATTTCCACCTACGCTTTCTTTCAGAACCGAAACGAGCAGTTTCACCAAAACAGACTGCAGCAGCAGGAAAACACGATCATGCTTTCGCTGCAATATTTTACCATTGAAAACGGAATAAGAGAGGTCAATGCAAAGCTGGAAAACAAAATCCATGAATTGGCTGAAATTCACGATGTTGATCTAAACGTGTATACCACTGATGGTGACTTACTGGGTTCAACCCAGGTTGAACTTTTTGAAAAAGGTGTTTTCTCCAAAACACTCCACGATTCAATTTTGGGCAAACTCAAACCCAACGAATCCATCGTCAAAAAGGAACAGCTCGATGGTGAGGAATATCTCTCCGCTTATTTCATTTTGGAGAACGGCAACAAGAAAATTGCTATTATCAATTTGCCGTATCGCAAGGACTCACAAACCATGCAGAATGAAGTTTCTTCGTTTCTGCTGACTCTTGCCCAGGTTTATGTGTTGTTGTTTTTATTCGCCTCGATTGTCGCTTTCCTACTGAGTAACTACATCACCAACACGCTCAAAAAAATCAGTGCGAAACTCAAAGAAGTGCGCATCAACAAGAAAAATGAACCCATTGAGTGGAACAGCAAAGATGAAATTGGCGAGCTCATCAACGACTACAACAGGATGCTGGAAGAGCTCGAAAAAAGTGCACAGTTACTCGCCAAAAGCGAGCGTGAATCTGCATGGAAAGAGATGGCCAGGCAGGTTGCTCACGAAATTAAAAATCCGCTCACGCCAATGCGGCTCAACATTCAGCACCTTCAACGCACTGCAAAACAAAACCCTGAGGAGCTGGAAGAACGCATTCAGTCTATCGGTCAGAACCTAATTGAGCAAATCGACACACTTTCAAGCATCGCGAATGAATTCTCCAATTTCGCCAAAATGCCAAAAGCACAAAACGAAAAAGTTGGTTTGAGATCTGTCCTCAATTCGGCTATTGAGTTGCACCGCAACAACGGAGCAATCGAGCTTGATGTAAAAGGATCTGACCATTATGTTTTTGCCGATAAACAACACCTGTTGCGCGCTTTCACGAACCTTATCAAAAATGGATTGCAGGCCGTGCCCGATGAAAGAGAGCCCGAAATCAAAATCTTTTTGGAAAAAACAAACTCAAATGTTGTCGTGAAAATAAGCGATAACGGAAGCGGCATTCCTGATGAATTGAAAGAGAAAATCTTTAGTCCGAATTTCACCACAAAATCGAGCGGAATGGGCCTTGGATTGGCAATGGTGAAGAATATCGTAATTGCTGCCGGAGGCGAAATCAACTTCCAAACAAAAGTGAATGAAGGCACCACTTTCACTATTTTGCTCCCGTTGAGCTCTGAATAAATGTATAATTTTGAGCAGACAAAAAATCATTTAAAATGGCATATAACAACATACAAACCGAGTCAAAAGACAACATTCTATACATCACGATAAACCGCCCCAAGCAACTCAACGCGCTTAATCGCGAGACCATTGGCGAGCTCTCTCAGGCTTTCAAAGATGGTGAGGCAAATAATGATATTCAGGTGATCATTTTAACCGGATCTGGCGAAAAAGCTTTTGTTGCAGGTGCTGATATCAAGGAATTTGCAAACTACAGTGTTGAAGAAGGAAAATCACTGAGTGCTGACGGCCACAAGAAGTTATTCGATTTGGTTGAGTCACTCAGGAAGCCTGTAATTGCAGCCGTAAACGGTTTTGCTCTCGGTGGCGGACTCGAATTGGCTATGAGTTGTCACATCCGCGTGGCATCAGAAAACGCCAAAATGGGACTGCCTGAAGTTTCTCTCGGTGTTATTCCGGGTTACGGAGGAACTCAACGTCTCGCTCAGCTCGTTGGAAAAGGAAAAGCGATTGAGATGGTTGCTACAGCAGTCATGATCAATGCTGAAGATGCTCATCACTGGGGTCTCGTCAACCATGTTACTTTCCAGAGTGAACTTCTCGAAAAGTGCGAGGAAATTGCAAAAGCCATCAAAAAGAATTCTCCTAAAGCCATTGGAAATGCTATCAAAGCGATTAATGCAGGCTTTGATGAAGGAAAAAACGGTTTTGAAGAAGAGATCAACCAGTTTGGAAACTCTTTTGGAACAGCAGATTTCAAAGAAGGAACTTCAGCTTTCCTGGAAAAGCGCAAGCCGAACTTTAAAGGCGAATAAATCAAAGTATACTTTTCACAGGGGGTGTATCAAAACCGAAAAATCTCACATTTTTCGGTTTTAAAAAGCTACTTAAGAATTTGTAGTAGCTAAAAATACTGGATTAATGCCTTTAAAACACGAGTCTTTTTTTATCTCATAGAAGCTTTTTGATACACCCCCTTTGTTACAATGCTTCTTCTCCCCACAACCCGATTTTAAATTTTACTTTTGAGCTACAAATCAATTCATGGCAGCACTAAAAAAACTGGCAGGTCAAACCGCTATTTACGGCTTATCGAGCATGCTGGGTCGGTTTCTCAACTACCTATTGGTGCCGCTGCACACGACTCAATTCATCACAGCTGATTACGGTGTTATCACTGAAATTTATGCACTCTCAGCTTTTTTTGCTGTCTTACTCACATGGGGGCTTGAAACCGCCTATTTCCGCTACATCAACGAACATAACACTGATAGCAACAAAGTAATTGGCAACGTGCTGGGCTTTTTGTCTTACAGCACCGTCATCTTTTTCATTATTATTATTTTCGGTCAGAACCTCCTGGCCGACTGGATTGGATATGAGCAAAACCCCGAGTACATCGTGTGGATGGGGCTGGCTCTCGGTTTTGATGCATTATCGGCAATTCCGCTAGCCAAACTAAGGAAAGATGAAAAATCAGTGAAGTTTGCTGTTATCAACTTCCTGAATATTGGCGTCAACATCGGGCTCAACTTGTTTTTCATCGGATACCTCATTCCGGAAGCTCGTGAAGGAACTTCAAACTGGGTTATCGACACATTTTACAACCCGGCTATTGGTGTGGGATATGTGTTTATCGCCAACCTGATTGCGAGCGGAATCAAGTTTATCGCGCTATCACCAACCTTTAGGCTCGTACACTTCAAACTCGACTCACAGCAAATCAAAACACTTTTGATCTATGCACTGCCCGTTATGGTTGCAGGTTTTGCCGGCATCATCAACGAAACACTTGACAGGAGACTCATTCGCGTAATTCTGGAACCTGAAATCGGTGAAACAGCAGCAAAGTCACAGGTTGGAATCTATGGAGGTGTTTACAAACTCTCCATCGTAATCACGCTCTTCATTCAGGCATTTCGCTATGCCGTAGAGCCGTTCTTCTTTTCTAGAGCAAAACAACAAGGTGCGGCTCACGCCTATGCCGATGTCATGAACTGGTTTACCATCATCGTATCGGGAATGTTTTTATTCGTACTCATGTACCTCGATTTGTTTAAACACTTTTTGGGAAGAGAGGAATACTGGAAAGGATTACACATTGTTCCAATTTTACTTTTAGCCAACATTTTCCTCGGTTGGACTTACAACCTGAGTGTTTGGTACAAGATTAAAAACCTGACAATTTACGGTGCTTATCTTGCTGTAGTTGGAGCCATCATTACAGTTGTGCTCAACTACATGCTCATTCCGCAAATGGGCTATGAAGGAGCCGCATGGGCTACTTTTGCAGCCTATGCCAGTATGTGTTATTTATCGTACTTCTTTGGCCAAAAACACAACCCAATTCCATACGACCTAAAAAGAGTTTTAGGTTATTTGGCTTATGCTGTAGCTCTCTATGGACTCAGCACGATTCCAGAACTTGAAGGCTGGATGAAATACACCCTGAACACAGGAATACTTCTCGTCTTCCTGTTTACGGTTCTGACCATTGAACGCAAACGCATTAAACAGTTATTATGAACGTAAAAATTGTCAACAAAGGCAAACACAAACTACCGCACTACGCTACTGAGCAGAGTGCCGGGATGGATCTGCGAGCTAATTTAGATGCTCCTGTAACGCTCAAGCCACTTGAACGGACATTGATCAAGACGGGGCTTTTTATGGAGTTAAAGGCGGGCTATGAGGCTCAGATTAGGCCGCGATCAGGACTCGCATTTAAACAAGGGATTACAGTTTTGAATGCTCCGGGCACAATCGATGCCGATTATCGTGGAGAAATTGGTGTATTGCTCGTGAATTTATCCAATGAGGACGTAACGATTGAAGATGGGGAGCGTGTGGCGCAAATGGTCATAGCAAAACACGAACAGGTTGAATGGAGAGAAGTAAATTCACTCGAAGACAGTGACCGTGGAGAAGGCGGATTCGGCTCAACCGGGAAAAAGTAACCAATTCATTCTACAAGTCGTTTAGAATCTCAATAAACTGAAAATAACAATGAGACAAATACAATCTTCAAACCCAGCTTTTAACTCGAAAGCATTTAAAGAAGCTACAAAAAGTTCAACCGCAGATGGAGCTATGACAATTGCGGGAACTGTCAACAAGACAATTCTATTGACTCTACTCGTTTTAGCCAGCGCTTCTTACACATGGCTAAACCCCAGTACAACATTGATGTGGGTTGGTATTATTGGCGGATTAATCGCAGCATTGGTGACTTCTTTCAAACCAAATTTATCGCCTATATCAGCTCCCGTTTACGCTTTGCTTGAAGGAATGGCTCTTGGTGGTATATCACTCTACATCAGCCAAAGTTTTGGCGGGGGAAGTATTGTTTTCCAGGCAGTAGCCTCCACAATAGGTGTGTTTTTTGCAATGCTTTTTCTCTACAGAACCGGAATCATCAAAGTCAACAAGAAGTTGCGATCTGGAATAATGGCCGCAACTGGCGGAATTGCTCTTATGTACATCATCAACATGGTGATGGGCTTTTTTGGCGGTTCTTTTTTGAGTTTGCAAAACACATCCTGGATGATGATCGGAATCAACCTGGTAATTGTGGGTGTAGCAGCATTCAACTTATTACTCGACTTCGATTTTATTGAGCGTGGTGCAAAGTCAGGAGCTCCCAAATATATGGAATGGTTTGGCGCTTTTGGATTGATGGTAACGCTGGTATGGCTCTATCTGGAGCTGCTTAAGTTGCTCGCCCGCTTACAGTCAAGGGATTAACTAAATTATGCTGTATCAGGTAATTCAAACAAACAGTTTTTAATTGAGTATTCTTAAACTCTCAAGTTGGTAAAATCAATGAACCCTTCTTTACCCCAAAGTTTTTTAAGGCTCAATATTATATATTGGTAATAAGCCTATTGGCCAGTTGAAGAAAAGTTCATTATTCTTTTAATTATAGATTCTACAAAGTAGAATAAGGTATTTACACTTAGGTATACTGGTTATTTATACTGTAAATAAAAAAGGGCATCAGCTAAGCCGATGCCCTTTTCAATTATCTATGAGTTTCCAGACTACATCTTCGTAACGTTGAATTGAGAAATACTCTCGTCATTCAATTTCACATTGATGATATACATACCGTTTTCGTAGTTACTCATATCAACCGGTACGATTTGTTGACCTGCTGAAGCTCCGTATTGTACCTGATCGAGTAATTGACCAGAAATACTGTAAACTTCGATCATCATCTCGCCTCCTTCAGTGAGTGTCATATCCAGCTTAGCGTTTCCACGCGTTGGGTTTGGATACAATTTGATAGATCCTTTAACAAGGTCTCTAACTCCTGTGTTGGCATCGATGTAAATCGTGTCGGTTGACACACAGCCTTCAGCTGAAGTCACTTCTACTGAGAACTCTGCTGGTACATCTCCATACTCAACATCTACTGTTTGAGTTGATGCACCTGTGTTCCAGTTGTATGTGTCTCCGTCAGATCCTGCATCCAGTGTAATCGTGTAACCTGGAGACATTGATGTGTCATTTCCAAGGTCAACTACCGGTAGAGGATTAACTGTAACTACTGCTGATGCTTCTCCTTCACATCCTGCTGCATTTGTCACGGTAACATCATACGAATCATCTGATGACACAGTGATCGTTTGTGTTGTTTCTCCTGTACTCCAGTTGTAGCTGGCAAATCCAGCTCCTGCATCTAGGGTAGCAGTTTCATCAGCACAAATATCTGCATCATTGAGCGATACAGTTGGCACTGAGCTTTCTGTTACTTCTAGCGTATCTGTGCTCACACAGCCGCCAGCGTTTGTTACCTCAACCCAGTATGTACCTGCTGTATTTACAGTAAGGGTCTGACCAGTTGAGTTATCGCTCCAGTTATAAGTAGCACCAGCATTTCCTGCATCCAATGTTATACTGAATGCATCACCTGCACAGTATGCTGTATCATTTCCAAGGTCCACCATTGGAAGTGCGTTTTCTGTTACCTCTAGCGTGTCAGTACTCACACAACCATTTGCGTTTGTAACCTCAACCCAGTATGTACCTGCTGTATCTACTGCAAGTGTTTGATTGGTTGAGTTATCGCTCCAGTTGTATGTAGCTCCAGCATTGCCTGCATCTAGTGTAGTGCTAAACGCATCTCCTGCACAGTAAGCTGTATCATTTCCAAGACTTACCATTGGAAGTGCGTTTTCTGTTACTTCAAGAGTATCTGTATCTACACATCCACCAGCACTTGTAACTTCAACCCAGTATGTACCTGCTGTATCTACTACAAGTGTTTGATTGGTTGAGTTATCACTCCAGTTGTAAGTAGCACCAGCGTTTCCTGCATCTAGTGTGATATTGAACGCATCTCCTTCGCAATATGCTGTATCGTTACCGAGAGATACTGTAGGGATCGGATTAGACTCAAATGTAACTCTTGCAGGAGCACTTTCGCAGTCTGAGTCAGAAAGCACCCAGTCATAGAAGTAATAATAATATCCGGCTAAAGTGCCGTCTGTTATTGTTGCATAACCATTAGTACTAGTATAAGGGAATGAAGCACCGCCACTATTCCTGTACAAGTCTGAAACAGTTGAACCGGTTGCATTCATTTCATACCCCGTTCCTGCTGGAACAGTAATTCCAACGGGGATCGTAATTTCCTCGTCACTTGTAGTTGGGTTAACTGAAACAACAGTTGAACCAACAGGGTTTCCGGAATTATCTTCAATATTAACGTGAACATCACCTGCTCCTGTAACAAAAACAGTAACAGAATCAATTGTAACTTCCTGGTTAACATCGAACTCCAGGCCAGAAGTGAAAAATGAATAAGGTCCACCTGACCCGAGCGCTGAATAGTTTGCAGGACCTACATTATCACCAACATATGGTTGGATAGTTGCATATGCTGTATCATTCTGAGTTACTGTGAAAGAAGCTGAATCTCCGTACTTAACGAAATTCATACCAGCATCATACCATGTAACCCTTTCTGTAGATGTTGAATTCACAACAAGTGTGGTATCGGTTCCATTACAGGTAGATACCATTGATGGTAAGCTTGGTGATGCAGGTAACGGATCAAATGTTACAGTTGGTGACGTTGCAGTGTCATTTGATACAACTGCATCACCAGATAGCATTGTGTAACCTTCTAGATTAAACGTACCACCAAGTACTGTGTTTACTGAATCAACAATTACCGTATCAGTTGTTCCTGCTACCAATGTGTTATTATATGTTGTAGTAGCTGTACCTGAAGCTGACCCTGTCCAGTCAACTGTAATGTCAAATCCACTTTGATCAGCTAAACCAAAGTTCTCTACTATTACAGTTATTGCTGTGTTACTGTCTCCACAAAGCGCAGTATCACCAACAAAACCAATAACACCAATATCATCATTAGGTTTATTGAAAACTTCTACATCGTCAATTGACCAATCTGCTTCAAAGTCATCTTTGATGTGCCAGAAGCGGAACTTAACATCGCCACTGTAAGATGATAGATCGAGTTCTTTCTTTAGGTAAGGATCAGACTCTGCGGTTTGTGTTTCTCCAACAATCGAGTCAATCGTAGTCCATGATGAACCATCCCAGATATCGATGTATCCAGTAAGATAATCTGCACCATGTCTGTGATACCAGAAAGACATATAAGGATTAGTCAGTGAAGAAATATTCACAAATGGAGACTCTAATATTGCTGTGTCTCCTGCTGAGCCATTAGAAGCTTCACTGTAAAGGTAAACTCCATTACCTGAAGTATGGTCTCCGTTAGGACCAGTACTACTTGAAGTGGTCGTTCCAGTATTTGAGTGCCAGTCAAAATCTGTTGAAGACACGTCAACCCAACCGTTTCCAAATGTTCCTCCTTCAATTCCACTTGAAAGACCTTCAAAGTCTTCAAAGTATGGAGCATTGAAATAAGTAGTTGCCGTTGATGGGCCTTCTACAAAGCTCGTGTCCCCAGCACCACAAACAGCCGTAACATACACGTCATAAGACGTTCCGCTCATTAAACCTGTAATTGTATCAGCATTAGGGTTTTGCGTGATAAGGCTATCACCCATACCAGGTGTAAAACCAACAGATCCGTACTCAATCACAAAATCAGTTGCTGCTGATTGTGTAGATGGTGTCCAATTCACTTCTAACTCTGAAGTTGAAATAGATGAAGCAGATGCCATTACAGGTTGAAAGCACGTTGGGATTTCTTCATACACAAAATCATCAAAAGCAATCTCATCAAAATTACTGTCATCAGCACCTGATGCAATTGCAATATATTGTGCTGACCCTATACTTGCAGCATTATCAAGGTCAACGGTATAAGAATTAAAAACATCATCTGTATTCGAAGTAACTCTTTGCAATTCGACAAACGTAGAAGGATCATTGGGATCTGACATTACACCGATTATCAATTCGCTAGTGTTTGAACTGGCATCTTCAAATGCCGCTTCAAAGCGAATACGATTATCCGCATCGGGAAGGTCTGAAAACTGAGGAGAAACCAGGATAGCTGTATCTCCATCGTCTAAATCAACATCGCCAAACTCCACATTATTAGGTGAAGAAGGGAGTGCTGATATCCAAAATGCTCCATCTTCAAGCTCTACTTCATTAGCCTCATTTCCGGCTATT
>NZ_JAVLBN010000039.1:0-21159 GCF_031581065.1 Salibacter sp. | reverse complement strand
GTGAATCAATTTTCATCAGGCGTTTACTTGCTCAAAATAGGCGAACAAACTGAGAAAGTGATCGTGCAATGAGATAAACTAAATCTCTCAAATAAAAATCCCGCCAGGAAAACTCCAGCGGGATTTTTTGGTTCTGACCAACATTAAATCAAGGCGTGTAGCCTTCGATAATTGCCTCTGCTGAAAAACCTTCAGGTTTTCCGTAACGGTGGATACAAACATCTACCGGTAGCGGATTCATTGTTCCTGCAAGACCTTCGTAGTGGTGTGTGCCTGCTTTCAATGTAACCGTTTCATCCGGCTTGTTTGCCGGTGTGTGACTTGCGGGGATGATGAGCAATATTGCAATCTCAGGATATTTTTGGCGCCATTCGCCAATGCGCTTGTCCACGCGATCCATCGTTTCAGTTAAGAATGGAGGATCGAGGCTCCAGTGTCCCGGGTTGTGCGGTTCTGAAAGGTGGAAAAAGCTTCCTCCACTTCCAAAAACAGCATCGGTGTCTTTGAAAAGGCTGTAGAATTGAGCGTCTTCTTTACCCAGTACACGGGCATTGAACGGAGAAGCAAATCCTTCATTGCGAACGCCCCATTTATAAAACGCATCATAAACTGTTTGTGGTGGACCAATGTGTCTTGTTTCAGAATAAATTGATGCGTAACGAAGAGCACATCTCAACAAGTGTGCTGCAGCGGCTTCTTCACCTTCTTTCTTCGCTACAAAGTTGTAAGCTTTGTCCACGTATTGGTTGCGATCAACTTTAAAGTCACCAATCGTAAACTGCTCGGCAGTTATGGTGATTTCAGGCGCTTTTTGTGTTTCGGTATCAAATTTTTTGATTTCACTTTCTTCATTGACGATGGCCATCATTTTTTCGCCATGTTCATCTGTTACGCCTTTGATGTCAATACACTCAAAACCGTACAAAAGTGTTGGCTTTGTGAGTAGTTCAAACAAGTCTTTTCCATCGTAATCGGCATGGAGGAGAAGGTACATAATGGCATTTTCGAGTCCGGCTTTTACCTGTGCGCGGTCAATCTTACCATCTAAAACCTCTTTCTCAATACGGTCAAGTAGCTTGATGCTTCTTTTCCAGGAATAGTATTCTTTTAATAGCTCAATGTTCTTTTCAACAGAATTTGAAGTAATCATGAATTGGATTTAAAATTGGCTCGAATATAAAGCGATTGTTTCTATGCGAAGTAAAATTTAGCTGTTTTTATGAATTTTAGCTTCAAAATAGAGGCGTTTTAAATAGAGTTTGAGTTATGTTTCAAATAAAAAAAGCGACCCGCAATTGAGTCGCTTTTCCGATAAACTGTCTAAAGGTTCATTTTGATTAAAGCTTCACAATCTTCTTGAATTGATCAGCTTCGTTTTTGAGGATGTAAGTCCCTTTATTCAAATCTGAGATATTCAAAATGTTTGTGTTTGAGTAAGCTTTCACAAGTCTTCCGCTGAGGTCAAAAATCTCGTAATTGTCAACGCGGTTACTTCTGATCAGGTCACGTGATGGGTTCGGATAAACAGACCATTTGCTGTTTTCTTTCAACTCTTCAGATCCGGTAGATAACCCGGTGATTTCAAAAACTGAAACCGTTCCTGATATCTCATTTGATGTCACGATGTAGAATTTGCCATCAGGAGATTTTGAAGCATCGATGTATTCGATATCTTCAATACCAAGATCACCTACACTATCGTTTGTTACTCCGCCATTTTCAACATCCATTACGCTGAAGTCACGGTTGTTGAAATACTTCACTAAAGAAGGAGAAGTTGGATTTGACATATCGTAGATCATCACACCACCCTGGCGCTCCAGACCGATCATGGCGTAAGGGATTCCCTGAATATAGGCTACTTCAGCTGCTTCAGGCTCAGGACCCTTATTGTCAGAACGCTTTTCAAATGAATCGTTTTCATCATTATTGCTGTTGAAGTTATCTGGATCTTCGCTGGCAATCGTTTGCTCAAACTCATCACCACTGTCGAATTCCAGCGCTCCGGTTGAAGCATTCCAAACAGAGAAAGAACGACCACCGTAAGAGTAGAGCTCATCATAATCACCATCGTTATCAGTATCACCCAATGATAGAGTGATGTTCAATCTGCCGAGAGCTGTGTCTTCCTGAAGAGTAGCAGCATTAGGGAAAGCTGTTGGGTCTAGCGATATATCTTCTATACGTTCTTCTTCAGAATAAGCATCGTAATCTCTGGCATCACCTTCGTTCGCTGAAATGATGTATCCTGTTCCGTTTACATTGATGTATTTGATTGCATCTGGCTGATACATTCCCATAACCGGGCGAGTAGTGATATTGATAACGTCATCTTTATCACTCGCATCTAATCCATTCCCTGATTGAGAATGATCTTTGAAACCTAATGGAACTATATTCTCAATAGTATTGTTAGTAAGGTCCACAATCGCTAACGCATTGTTCTCCTGAAGAATTATATATGCAGTCTCGCTATTGTCTGATACTGTAACATATTCAGGCTCCAGATTATTAGCAAAGTCCAGTGGAGCTTTAACATGGAAGTTATCGAGTTGCCATAGAGTAGCATTACCTGGACCTGGCTCAGCAGTGTAACGGAATCCAATATAAACTTCATCTTCGAGGTAACTTGAAAGTGAGATGTCACCACTTGTTGTATCAGTATAATTTCCCTGTGACCAAACAGCTTGGTTCGTAATTGTATCCCAGGTAAAAGACTCAGGGTTTCCGCTACCGTCATAATCAGTTGAGATCATCAGGTCTAAAGAACCGCCTGAAAAATTGCGTGTGTTTTCAAAAGAGAAGAAAGCATCGCTGTATGCTGATAAATTCACTTTAGGAAGAATTAACCAGTCCAGGCTGAAAGTATCAGCACTAAAGCCGTTTACTTCCACAAAGTTATCACCACTAAAATTATCCCAGTAAAATGATTTGTCGCTGTAAACATCGTAGACAGAAACGTTATCGAGTGAATCGGTTTCAAAATCATCGAAGAAAAGGTTACTTGTATCAGGCCCAAAGATGCGTACATCGCTGTCGAGAGTTCCTGTAAAAGAACGCATTGAAACTGTAGTAGCATTAGATTGAGAAACGCTATTGATTCCGCCTGAAATATCAATGATAGTAATAGATCCATCAGGGTCTGCTGTGTAATCGTCATCAGGCTCACCTTCATTGGCAGTGATTACTTTTGATCCGTCAGGTGTGAAAGTTACCATATCAGGAAGAGCACCAGCTTCAATTTGAGCGATGAAATTACCCGATCCGTCAAAGAAAACAACTGATCCATTTTCCTGTTTGTTGTCAGCTTCAACAGCTACAGTAAAGTAACCGTCATAGGTTGCTACACTATTGACACCACCACCGTATTGTGACATATCAATTGAAGAAAAGCTGGTAAGATTTGCCGGATCTGAAAAGTCGATCAGTTCAACAGAGTTATCATCAGAATTAGTGAAAATGAGGCGTTGATTAACAGAGTCGTGAACCACTATCTCAGCAGCACCCTCATCAAATACATTTGTGCGATATGTAGATAAATACTCTACATCCAAAGATTGTCCATAGCCCATTGAAAACATGGCTATGAGAGAAGCAATAGTTAAGTAAATTTTTTTCATGACATTGTTTTTTTTATTGCTCCAAAATTGATAGTATGATGTCAAAATAATTTTAGATCATTATTAATCGATCTTTAAAAACCGGGCGGTAATGTTTACTCAAGTTTAGTTCAATGTTTACATGTTTCGGTAGCGTTAAAAGATGTTTAAATATACTGGAAAAGGGCGTATATCCGCGGAATGAAAACAATCAAGCCAATCACGATTGCGGTCAGAGCCGAGATTAAAACAGCTCCCGCACTCAAATCTTTAATCCGTTTGATGAGCGGATCAGTTTCTTCAGTCAGGTAGTCACAAATGTTTTCCAAAGCTGTGTTTACGATTTCAGTTACCAGCACAAACCCGATTGCAATTGCGATCAACATCCACTCAACATGGCTGATGTCAAAGTAGAATCCGCCAATAATGACAATGACCGCTGTTAAGACGTGCACCTTTGCATTGTCCTCTTCACGAAAAAGCGTTTTGATGCCCTGGATGGCAAACGAAAAGCTTCTGATTCTGGCTCTGACCGAAAATGGCTTTGTGTTTTTTGACATGGCTTGTTATTATTCGCATAAAAGTAGTGAGCAATTGTGGAATTTGTAAGGCAGATGAAAGGAAATATTTAATATTGGTATGGCGTTTGATTATCTGACGTAAAACACACAAACATGAAACGATTAACAATTCTCTTCTTTCTGCTGCCACTGCTCAGTCTCGCCAATGAAAAATCGATCGACTCAAAAATTGTAAAAGCACACGTTTTTGCACGTGGAGCAGAGCTTACTCGAACAGCTAATTTGAGTCTTGAAAAAGGCAATCAAACCATTGTAATGAGTGGCGTGAGCCGCAACATTGATGATCAATCTATCAGAGTAAAAGGACAGGGAAGCTTTACGATTTTGAATGTGTCGAAACGGGTTAATTATCTCCGTAACATGCCCACGCCAGATTACGTCAAGGTTTTGGAAGATTCACTCGATTTCTATGAAAATGAGATTAAAAAGAATCGTGATTACGTATCGGTGCTGAATGAAGAGCGCTCGTTGATTCAAACGAATAAAAATATGAAGGGGAATGATCAGTCTTTATCGGCACAGGAGTTGAAAGAAATGGCTGAGTTTTTTCGCTCGCGATTGAATGATATTGCACAAAATCAACGCAAAACGAATAACATAATTACCCAACTCGAAGAGGAAAAACGCAACGTTCAGAACCAGCTCAACGAATACAGGAGCAAGCTCAACCAACCGATTGGTGAAATCGTTGTTGAGGTTTTTGCTGAGAATGCAACGAAGGCACAGTTGGAAATAATGTACATGACACAATCTGCCGGTTGGACTCCTGTCTACGATATTCGCGGTTCAGGATCTGACCAGCAAATTGAAGCTTCACTTTATGCAAGTGTTTACCAAAACACCGGAGTAGATTGGGAAGATGTCAACCTCACAGTTTCTACAGCTACACCTTCAATCAACGGAACGCGACCAAAATTGCACCCGTGGGTTTTAGACTTTTACCAGCCTGTTGAGCAAAGAGGAGCTCGTGCAAAATCGATGAATGCCCCGCAATTGGATCAGGTGAATGTAGAGTCTGAAGCTGTTTCGGCAGGTGACTCAAAAGCTAAAACTCCTGCTGAATTTTCATCAGTTATCGAAAATATGTTGTCGATGGAAGTGGAGCTGAATATTCCATTCAGTGTAAACGGGGATGGCAAAAGGCGCAAAACGGAAATCCGCTCGTTTAAAATGAATGCCGATTACTCTCATTTTGCTGTTCCAAAACTCGATCAGGATGCATTTCTCGTTGTGAATGTTGCAAACTGGGAGCAGTACAATTTGCTTCCCGGTGAAGCGAATATTTTCCTCGACAACACTTATGTTGGGAATACCTACCTGGATCCGCGATCGGTTGATGATTCACTCACGATTACAATGGGCAGAGACAAAAGCATTGTGATCGATCGTGAAAAAATCACGAAAGAAGCTGGTCAGTCATTCTTTGGAAACAAGAAGGTTCGCAACTTTAGCTTTGAAATTACGGTTCGCAACACAAAAAGCTCAGCGGTTGACCTCAAGATGATGGATCAAATTCCAATCTCAGCTCAAAACGATATTGAAGTAAAACTCATCAACAGCAGCGGAGCTTCTCTCGAAACTGAGCAGGGTTTCCTAACGTGGAATATTAAACTGAAACCCGGTGAAGAGCGAACATTCACCTTTGATTTTGAGGTGAAGTATCCCAAAGACAAAAACATCAACCTGTAAAATTCTCAGGGGGTGTATCAAAACTGAAAAATGTGCAGATTTTTCAGTTTTAAAAAGCTACTAAAAAGTTGAAATAGCTGAAAATACCGGATTATAACATTGCAATAAAAAGAGTCTTTTTTTATCTCATAGATGCTTTTTGATACACCCCCTTTTTCGTTCTTTTGCACGCTATGGTAAAGGCGCTTATTTTTGACATGGACGGCCTCATGGTTGATTCAGAGCCCATTTGGCGAGAAGCTGAAATAGCGGTTTTCAACGAACACGGTCTTTCGCTAACTCCGGCTGAGTGCAAGCAAACGATGGGGTTGCGTATTGATGAAGTGGTACACTACTGGAAAGCGAAAACAGGACTTCCGTTTAACTCGCAAAAAGTTGAAGAGTCCATCGTTGAGGAAATGCGTCAAAGATTATTGAATGAGGCAAAACCGATGCCCGGTTTCATGGAGCTTTTTGATGAAGCTCATGGTCAGAACCTCAAGCTCTCAGTGGCATCCTCATCTTATCCGGTTCTGATCAAAGCCGTGACAGAGCGCTTTCAAATTACCCATAAATTAGATGCAATTGTCTCGGCAAGCGAATGCGAGTTTGGCAAACCACATCCTGATGTATTTTTGAAAACTGCCAAAATCTTGAATATTGCACCAATTGAGTCGTTGGTTTTTGAAGATAGCTTGAATGGAGTAATTGCAGGGAAGTCGGCACAGATGAGTGTTATTGCAGTTCCGGATGAGGAAGATTTCAAAAAACCACAGTTTTCAATTGCTGATGAAACAATTGAATCATTGACCAGTTTTAAACTATCAAAATGGCTAATCAAGTAGAAATTTTTAAGGAGAAACAACCATTTGACAAGCCTATCCTAAAATTCGTTTTTGTGGGCGGATTTCTCCTGTTTGCTTACGGGTATATTCAGCAGGTGTATTTTGGAAAGCCTTTTGGAAGCGAGGAAGGAGCTTCAAACGATGGCTTGATGTGGGGAGCAATAATTTCGTTGATACTTACAGTTGCCATTCAAATAGCAAAGCTGGAGACAAAGATTGACAACAGCGGAATCAAGTTTCGCTTTTTCCCGTTTCACATTCGCTGGCGTAGTTATTCCTGGTCAGATTTAAAACAAATTAAAGTAAGATATTTTGAACCATTTGACGAATTTGGCGGTTACGGTTTGCGATCTAGAAAAGGCGTGTGGTCATTTGCAGTAGAGGGGAAATACTGCATTGAATTGTTTAAGCAGGATGGTCGCAGAACTGTAATTGGAACGCGCAATACTGAAGAAGCTCGTAAAACGATCAAGCATTTTGCGGGTAGTAAAGTGAAGAAATAATTAACACTTTTGGTCAGAACCAAACAGTTGTTTTGTTGTTTCATCAATATGAAAGAATTGAACAACAGTCCTTTTATCACACCTTTCGATTTTGCTGATATGCGTCAATGTGGTCGCGTTACACAACTCGATATGATTTCTCAACCTGAAGAGGCTATTCTCTTTAAAATTAATGTACCCGGAACAAATTTATTTGGGAGTTACTCCAATGATAATTACGGTATTTACTTTCCCGATAGTGGCGGATATATCAGGTTGTTTGACACCATTATTTCAGCAAAACGCTATTTTGAAGACTTCAATGAATCGGAATCTGTTAAGGTTTAATCATCTTTCATTTGTGACTCAACAGCTTCTTCAGAACTATGGTTTTCAATTGTTTCGTTCCACAACTCGGGTCTGCGGATTTTACCGCCCTCTTGCGCGGTTCTGACCGTGAAATAAATGCTGATAGCTGCAAAAATGAGTGTAATAATTTTGGTGATGTTGTTGAATTGAGGTTTTAGGCGATTAATGATGAATCCTATTAGTCCCAAAACTCCTAAAATGATATTGAGGATGTAACTCGTTTCTCCCAGTTCTTCGTGCTCTTCAAGGTGGTAAAAGGATATTTTTGAAAGTTCTTCGACAAAATGCTCAGCATCTTCGCCTGATAAGTAAGCCGGAATGCTAGTAATACCTGCTAAAAACAGTAGGCCATATCCAACAAGTGCGAGATTTTTCTTAGAGGTAAAAAGGCTCAGTAACAGGATTAAGAACCCAAAAATGATACTGAAAACAGGTAGGTGATTTACGATTAAATGCGTATAATTAGGACTCATAATTCAGGATTTAAATGTTATCAAATATATGAAGTATAAATTATTTGGAAATACAGGATTGCGTGTATCAGAGCTGTGTCTGGGAACCATGACGTTTGGAACGGAGTGGGGAACTGGCGCTGATAAAGATACGAGTAAAAAGATTTTTGATATTTACGCAAAGGCTGGCGGTAATTTTCTCGATACAGCGAACTTTTATACAAACGGAACAAGCGAACATTTTCTCGGAGATTTCATCAAAAACGATCGCGACCACTTTGTTTTAGCGACTAAATATTCGCTTCACGACCGGGAAGGAGATCCAAACTTTACGGGGAATCACCGCAAAAACCTGGTCAGATCCGTAAATGAAAGTTTGAAAAGATTGCAAACCGATTACATTGACATTTTGTGGTTACACATGTGGGATTTTACTACGAGTGTAGAAGAAGTAATGCGCGGATTGAACAACCTGGTTGAACAGGGGAAAGTTCTGTACATCGCTATTTCTGATACTCCGGCATGGATAGTAGCAAAAGCTAATATGGTTGCTCGCCAGCACGGATGGATTGAGTTTTCTGGTCTACAAACAGAGTACAGCCTTGTTGAACGAACTCCGGAAAGAGATCTACTCCCAATGGCTGAGGATTTTGGGTTATCTGTTACTACCTGGTCGCCACTTGGAGCCGGACTGCTGACTGGTAAATATCTCAATTCAATGGATGGACGCTTATCGGAAAAGAGCGTGAAAATGACAGATCACAATCTGGGAATAGCAAAAACTGTCAAGTCTGTAGCTGACGAAATAGGAGCGAGTCCCTCTCAGGTTGCTTTACAATGGCTGAGGCAACAAAACAAATCTATCATCCCAATTGTGGGTGCACGTAAAATTGAGCAGATTGAAGACAATTTGGGTTGTCTCAATATCAGTCTGTCAAACGATCAAATGAACAAGTTGAATGACTGTAGTAAGGTTGATCTCGGTTTTCCGCATGAATTTTTAAAGAAAGATGCAACGAGGAGTCACCTTTACGGAGGAACAGATTCACTAATTGAATGGTGAGTGGAAGTTTAGGTGTTTAAATCGTTTATATGTTTAACGTTTTAAATTGGTTTGATTAAGGGGTGGCTGGTTGGGATGTTTGAAGGTTTGTTTTGAGAAATTAAATTATCTAATAAACCAAAATCTCAATTCGTAGGTTCTGTCTCATCAGTTAGCGATATGTAGCGGTTTTTAAAGGTTTAAGGTCGAGGCTGAGGTTGAGAGGAGTTCTAATCAGATTCGAGACTTGTTTTTCTTCAGTCTTTTTCTTTTGCCTTGATGCAAAATGTCGCAAAACTTTTCTTTCGTGTAAAAAGCTTAATCAGCTAATAGAATGAATTATGAAAACAAGCGATCCAAAATAATCTAATAAACCAAAATATCAATTCGTAGGTAGCGTCTCATCGGTTAGCGATATGAAGCGGTTTTTAAAGGTTTAAGGTCGAGGCTGAGGTTGAGAGGAGTTCTAATCAGATTCGAGACTTGTTTTTTCTTCTTCGCTTTTCTTTTGCCATTTCTCTATGGCGTGTTCATCGTATTTCACGAAAAGATGAATCCAAACAGATCGCGATAAACGAAAGAAAAGTGGTGTTAAAGCAATCAATGATCCAACAGCAGTCACTAAATACTCCGTTACATTGAAATCGGGGTAGAGGACGATAAAGGCTACCCACACAGCTACTAAATACCCAATGCTGAGACCGTAGCTCACATACATTGAACCGTAAAAGAAGCCCGGTTCAATTTCAAATTTTTGCCCGCATTTATCACAGCGTTCGGGCATTTGAAAGAGTTTAGATAAATTGTAAGGATTGGGATCAGAAAACAAATTCGATTCCTGACACCGCGGACATTTCATTTTTATGATGCCATTCAGCATCGATCCTTTCATCGCCATTCAAAAATAGTTTAGCCTACCTACGCTAACCGTTAGTCTTTAGTTTCTATCGACTGGCATTTATCCTTGTTCGCGAAACGCAGAACATTCAAAATAGCCGTACTGGGCTGAATAACTGATGATCCAATTACTTCATCACCCGGAGCGTACACTTTATTTGATTTTGTGTTCCAGTCGAATTTTTGATCACTGTTCAATGTAACAGTTCTTTGATCTGAATCAGGAGAAACTTCAAATCTATCAGTTCTGCTTGTGTAGGTGTCGCCATCAGGAACAGTGAGGAACGTAGCGTATTTGGTATCGTCTTTCTTGAATATTTCGCAAATACATTTACCCATAAAAACTTCGCTCTCAATGAAAACAGAGTTGATGAAAGTGATTTTCCATTCCTCTTCGTAAGATTTTGCCGTGAGCGAAACATCATAAGTTCCTTTAGAGATCATGGAACCGTTTTTATTGATGGTAAAATCTAACTGCATGCTTACGATACCTGTATTTCCTTTGACTACAGCATTGTGGAAGTCAGTTACTTCAAAATCAATTCCTATTCCGTCTGCCATTCTGTAGCGTTCGTATTCTTTTTTCATTTTTTCAAAATCGAGCTGAGAATACTCAACATTTCCCTGCAGATCAACGTCAACGTCAGATCCAACAAATCCATCATCAAAGTAATTGCGAAAATTAGGAGAGTTGAGAGAGCGCGATTCATCGCTCAAATAACCTTCATAAAAGCCCTCAACGAAGCGTTTGAGAGAACCTTCGTCCTGAGCGTTGGTTACGGATCCGACCAATAGGCAAATAACAACTGCAGTGATAGATTTTGTGAAGTAATGCATTTCTGAAATATTTTTTACAAGTATAAAGGATTTTAACGATGTATCGCGGCCATGAGCCTTACAACATATACCCAGTTTTTTGTTCGTAAAAGGCTCGATTATTCATCAAAGCTCACCGTTACATTTTTAGATCTCGGGTGAGACTGGCAGGTGAGTATGTAGCCCTGTTCAACTTCCTCGTCAAGCAGTGCGTAATTCTTTTCCATTTCAGCATCACCTTCTAATATTTTGCCGCGACACGTCATGCAAACAGCACCTTTACACGCAAATGGCACATCTACTCCGGCCTTGAGTGCTGCATCGAGAATACTGTCACCATCAGATGCAATATTGATGATCGATTCCTCACCGTCAACAATCACTTTTACCTCAGCACTGTCAACCTTTTCGCCCGTTGATTTCGACTTTTTACGTGAAGTGGCGTGTTGAGCAGCATTGGGCTGGTCAGGTGAGGTGAAGAGTTCGTAGTGGATCTTTTTCTTATCGACCTTTTGAGCTTCCAGTTCGTTCGTCACGAGTTTGATCATGGCCTCAGGTCCGCACAGGAAATACTCATCAACTCCGGCCGGATCAAAGAGCATTTGGCAAAACCTTCCGCACTTTTCTTCATCGATTCGGCCGTAGAAAAGATCAGCTCCCGGATTTTCACGACTCAACACGTGATAAACACTCAGCCTGTCAACATAAGCGTTTTTCAAATCTTCAATATCTTCTTTAAAAATGATGCTTCCCGTATTTTTATTGCCGTAAAAGAGCGTGAAATTACTCTTTGGCTCTTCGGTCAGAACCGACTTCATGATCGACATCACCGGAGTAATACCACTACCCGCAGCAAATGCGACATAGTGCTTAGTGTTATTTTGATCCAGCTCAGTGTGAAATCTTCCTTGCGGAGTCATCACTTTGAGGACATCACCCGCTTTTAGCTCTTCATTGGCATAAGTTGAAAACTTACCACCATCAACTTTTTTGATAGCGACACGCAATTCACCTTCCTTTGGAGCAGAGCAAATGGAGTAAGACCTGCGAACATCTTCTCCGTTTATTTCGGCTCTGAGTGTAATATATTGTCCCTGGATAAACGAAAAAGCATCACTTAATTCTTCCGGTACATTGAACGCAACCGACACCGTGTCGGAAGTCTCTTCTCTAACATCCTTAACTTCTAATTCGTGAAAACGCGCCATTATCAATTTGTATTAATCGTAATTTCGGTATGCAAATCTAATCTTTACCCGATATTTTCCAATTTGGTAATAGATTAGCATAATAGTAACTCTTACCTGTATTTTTAATTCCTTGTGAAATGCCAAATTTAATTTCGCATAATCATTAAAATTTAAAGTGGGATGTAAAATTTTGGTTATTAACGATATAATTAATTATATTCGAAACATGTTATAACATCTTTAACACAATGAACAACTTTAAAATATCTCCTGAGCAATTATTTCTTTCTCTACTTTTTCTACTCACAACCCTGTTTTCATTTTCTCAGACCCAACAGGTTATTGATAATGAGGTGAATTCCGGTTTTGAGGGGATTAACTCAAAGGGCGTTCCCATTTTTGATGAAGATTACATCTACTACAATGTATATGAATCGACTACAGGAAATGAACTCAACAGGATAAATAAGTACAAAATAGACAAAGAGGATTTAGAGATAGCTGAAAGTACAACTCAGATTGACGGGTTGCAAGAAACGGGTGATCCGGGAATTAATTACTACTTGACCAAAAACAACCTCGATAACCGATCATACATTGTTTTCTCAAGGACATCCAGTGATACAGCAGCGTTTGATTTCTATAAACACGATCAGGAATACAATATCACAAACAAGGCTTTTTCAATCAATTTGTCTATAGAACTGGATACTTCGCTTAATTCAGAGCATATGGGAGTGAAAGTTTCACCTAAATTAATCAACAGTGAAATTATTGTTTTTCTCAATTATAATCATAATGGAAAATATTATACTAAATTTTTAAGTTTTGATACAACAGGTGTGCTTTTACGAGAAAAAAACTATGAAGAAACTAAAAGCCCAGTTCCTCTAGTTGCATCATTTCATATTGAAGCAAAGCCTGGAGAAAATGCTTTTATTTTAATGCCTCAAGTGGGAGCTTATGGCTGGGTTGTAGATCAAACTACATTTGATACTGTAAATTATCTCGATGCTAATAAAAACTCAATTTTTGATTCTCTTGTTATCAAGCATCAATATTCTACGATGTACAATGCTAAAACAATAGCTGAGGATGATGGTGTGAGCTTTAGTGGAACTTTGAGTTTTAATAGAGATTCAACATTACAAAACCCTGACTTTGTTTTCCAGGCTTATTACTTCAAGTATTTTTGGGATAACAGTTACGAAACACGCCACTTTGGCCCTCTCGAAATCGATAACCGTTCTTATGCTTACGATTACAATGCCACCACGGGGGATAGAGTTATTGCAACCTGCGGTCCTTTCTCGCATCCATCGTTTCGCACCGCTGTAGAGCGAGACGTACTTGTTTATTTATGGGATGAAACAGCAACTGATACTTTTACTATTTTGGGTTGGGGCAATCATGTTCCGGTTAATGTAAAAGTTGATAATAACCGTGATATTTTTATCACGGGTCAAAGGACAGATGCCTGGAATGCAATGGATAGCACCTACATGTTTGTAGCGAAAATCCCAGGTTTAACATCAACTGTTTTAGAAAAGCACAGCACAAATAAAAAGTTGAGGTTATTTCCTAACCCTGCTGTAAATCAGCTTTACTTCAAGAATGAAGAAGAGCTGGTCAATAAACCCTTTAAAATCTTTAATCAATCAGGGATGCTTGTAGATGAAGGACGGGTGAATGGTAGCGGAGTAGATGTGACTTCGCTTTCAAATGGCAGCTATATTATTATCGTTGAAACAGATAAAGCGAAGAACTACAATGCTGTTTTTATGAAACAGTGATAGTAAGTGAAGCTTATCTTTTTATTGTGATAATTAGATGATTAAAGGGTGTGGCGATTGAATATCAACGGTTTTTCTGAATCTTTTATTTCCACTCTTTGTGAACAATACGGCAAACACTAAGTTTAAATTTTCGTAAAATTGTAGTGAAATATGAGTGTTATGGAAAACGAGAAGAATTTACAAAAGGAGTTTGACGCAAAAATTGATGCTGAAACGAAGATTGAACCACGCGATTGGATGCCTGATGCTTATCGCAAGAATTTGATTAGGCAAATATCGCAGCACGCTCACTCTGAGGTTGTAGGGATGCTTCCTGAAGCAAACTGGATTACGCGAGCTCCTTCTTTGAGAAGAAAGGTTGCACTTTTAGCGAAAGTTCAGGATGAAGCCGGTCACGGTTTGTACCTGTACAGCGCTACTGAAACGCTGGGTGCTAAGAGAGAAGATACAGTTGACGATTTACACAGCGGAAAAGCAAAATATTCTAATATATTCAATTACCCAACTGTAACCTGGGCTGATATTGGAGCAATAGGTTGGTTAGTTGACGGAGCAGCTATTCAGAACCAGGTGATGCTGACACGTACCTCTTACGGTCCGTATTCCCGCGCTATGGTTCGTATTTGTAAAGAAGAGAGTTTCCACCAACGCCAGGGTTATGAAATTATGTTGACGCTCGCCAACGGGACTGAAGCACAAAAAGAAATGGCTCAGGATGCACTCAATCGCTGGTGGTGGCCTTCATTGATGATGTTTGGTCCTAGTGATAAAGACTCTCCACACTCTCAACAATCAATGGCGTGGAAGATCAAGAGACAATCCAATGACGAATTGCGCCAGGAATTTATCGATAAAACCGTTCCGCAGGCTGAGTATTTGGGTCTGACCATTCCTGATCCTGATCTCAAATGGAATGAAGAACGCGAATCTTACGACTTTGGACCAATCGATTGGAATGAATTCTTCAACGTAATTAAAGGTAACGGCCCGATGAACAAAGAACGTCTCAAAGATCGTAAAGACGCTAAAGATAACGGAGCTTGGGTGCGCGAAGCAGCCAATGCTTATGCTGAAAAGAAAAGAAAACGCGAAGCTGGTAAACAATCAGCGGCTTAAATAGATTAAATATGTCAGTAGATAATAAAGATTGGCCTCTATGGGAGGTGTTTATAAGATCAAAAGCAGGATTGAGTCACAAGCACGTTGGTAGCATTCACGCTGCCGATTACGAGATGGCTCTCGAAAATGCTCGTGACGTGTACACACGCAGGAGTGAAGGTGTGAGTATTTGGGTTGTGGAATCAACTCACATTCATGCCAATTCGCCATCTGAGAAAGACCCGTTCTTTGATCCGGCAAATGATAAAATTTACAGGCATCCTACATTCTACGATATACCGGATGAGGTAGGACATATTTAATAAATTGAATTTTTAATTTTTGGCTTCTCCCCACGAGAAGCCAATCTTTTAAAATAGTGGAATGACAAAGCAAGAAGCGCTTTACAAATACAGTTTACGTTTAGGAGATAGCACGCTAATTCTCGGTCACCGTCTTTCAGAATGGTGCGGGCATGGCCCAAAACTAGAACAGGATATTGCTCTCATCAATATCGCTTTGGATTTACTGGGGCAGGCAAGATCTTATTTGAGCTACGCAGCTGAAATAGAGGGAAAAGGTAGAACAGAAGATGATCTCGCTTACCACCGTGTAGAGAGAGATTTTCACAACTTGTTATTGACTGAGCGTCCCAATGACAACTGGGGAAACACAATCATGCGTTCATTCTTCTTTGATGTATTCCATTATTATTTTCTGTCAGAACTCACAAAATCAAAAGACGAACAGCTAGCAGCCATTGCGGCAAAGTCATTGAAAGAAGTTACCTATCACGTCAAGCACAACAGCGATTGGGTGATTCGCCTGGGAGATGGTACTGAAAAGAGCCACAAAATCATGCAGGATGCAGTTGATGAGCTGTGGGACTACACAGGTGAAATGTTTGATATGGATGAGGTTGACGAAATCCTGATCAAAGAAAATATTGCTCCTGATTTGGCACCGATTAAAGAAAAGTGGTTGCAAAAAGTGAAAGACGTTTTCCGCGAAGCAACACTCGAAATGCCTGAAGTTCAGGAGTGGCACCATAGTGGAGGAAAAATGAAAGGTATTCACTCAGAACACATGGGGTACATCTTATCGGAAATGCAATACTTGCCACGCGTACATCCGGATGCAACCTGGTAAGCTTTACAGCGTAATTTGTTGAGGAGGAAATAAACTATGGCTGACGTTACAACACTTTCTAAAGAACAAATTTTCGATTGGTTATCGGAAGTTACTGACCCGGAAATTCCGGTTCTGACCGTAACCGATATGGGAGTTGTTCGCGATGTCGATTTTGAAGGTGATGAAGTTGTTGTAACGATCACACCAACTTATTCCGGGTGCCCGGCAATGAAAACAATCGAGAATGACATTGAAGATTGTTTGGAAAAGCACGGTATTGAAAAATACAGAGTAATCACAAAACTTTCTCCAGCCTGGACAACAGATTGGCTTACAGAAAATGGCCGCCAAAAACTCGAGGAGTACGGAATTGCTCCACCCGCTGAGAAAACGACAGATAAAAGTGCTATTACCGGAGGAGAAAAAGTTGTGAAGTGTCCGCAGTGCGGCTCCACAAATACACAGATGATCAGTCAGTTTGGTTCAACAGCCTGCAAGGCTCTGTACAAATGCAACGACTGCCTGGAGCCGTTTGATTATTTTAAGTGTATCTAACCCTCCTTATTCTTAATAGCCTTTTTCAGGATAATGAATCCGGCAACTCCGGCAACAAAACTACCGAGGAGGATTCCCATTTTAGCTGTATCTTCCAAAATGCCTTTTTCAAATGCGAGTTCTGAGATGAACATGGACATCGTAAATCCGATACCGGCAAGTAAACCTGCACCTACCATCATTTGCCAGTTCACTCCTTTTGGTAAATCTGCGAGTTTGAGTTTAATTGCAATCAGACTCAAACCTACAATTCCAATCGGTTTACCCAGCAAGAGTCCCAATCCAACACCTAAGCTGAGTGAATCGCCCATCATGGCTATCGGGTCATCAGGAAGTGTTACACCGGCATTTGCGAGCGTAAACATGGGCATCACGAAATAAATCACCCACGGATTTAAATTGTGTTCCAGTGTTTGAAGTGGCGGTTCGTAATTCTTACAGGCTTTTTTCACTTTGGTCACAACAGCCTGCTCTTCGAAGCTCAACAAGTCGTGATGGAGTGGAGATATTGCTTTTGCCTTGATCAATACAGTTTTAATGCGTTCTCTAAATCCTTTTAAACTGTAAGCACTGTCTGTTGGGATAGCAAGTGCAGCTACAACTCCGGCAACTGTTGCGTGAATGCCTGATAGTAAAAAGGCCGTCCATAAACCGCCAATTCCTACAACTGCATAAAAGGTTTTCTTGCGCACGCCAAGCATGTTGGCTCCGACCATTACGGCCAAAAACGCTACAGCAATTCCAAAATTGACAAGTGATATATTTGATGAATAGAAAAGCGCAATCACGAGAACCGCTCCAAGGTCATCGGCAATAGCTAGGGCTGTCAAAAATACTTTTAACGATAATGGAACTCGCTTACCGAGCAAACTCATGACACCCAGCGTAAAAGCAATATCTGTTGCCATCGGGATTCCCCAACCTTCGTGCTCGGGATAATCACTGTTGAACATGATAAAGATAAGAGCCGGAACAGCCATACCACCAATAGCTGCAACAACAGGTAAAATTGCTTTTCGCTTATTCGAAAGTTCGCCAACCATCACTTCACGCTTGATCTCCAGGCCAACCGTAAAGAAGAACATCGCCATGAGACCGTCATTGATCCAGTGGTGTAAATCTTTCGTGAGGTGAGCACCTTCAAAACCAATGGTGAATTTAGTTTCCCATAATTCATGATAATAATGAGCATAATCTGAGTTAGCCCAAATCATCGCTACAACCATGCACAAAATCAGGATAACCCCTGAAAGTGCCTGGGCTGAACTAAAATCTTCAAATGTTGATATAAATCGTTTTGCTGCTACTGCAAGTCTTTTTCTTCTCTTCATCGTCCTCTTAAGGTGTCTTTATCTTCTCATTTTACGTTTGAAGTCCTGCGAAAATACAAAAACATAATAGCTCTAATTTTCTATTTTCTTTAGCGCTGTTAACTATATTTAAAATTGCACACTAACTTTGGGATCATGGTAAATAGCGCTAGTCTTCCGGTACGTTTCAAAATAAAGAACTTTGAAGGAGAAATTCACACTTCTTCACTTTATCAAATCGTTTACTCCACTGATGCAAGCGCTTATCGTGAAATACCTCAGGGAGTTACTTATCCCAAAACAGATTCTGATATTCAGTGTCTTGTGGAGTTTGCTGGTCAGAACCGAATGGGCCTCATTCCAAGAGCAGGCGGAACGTCACTTGCCGGACAAGTCGTAGGCAATGGACTCATCGTGGATGTGTCCCGCTACTTGCGAGAAATTATAGAGTTCAATGAGAAAGAAAAGTGGGTAAAGGTTCAACCCGGAATAGTGCGCGATGAACTCAACCGATTCTTAAAAGAATACAATCTCTTTTTCGCTCCAGAAACCAGCACATCAAACAGGGCGACAATTGGCGGAATGGTGGGCAACAATTCCTGTGGATCAAACTCTGTGAAGTACGGATCTACTCGTGATCATTTGTTAGAGGTTGAAGCTGTACTGGCCGATGGTTCAAAAACTACTTTTAAATCACTGAGTAAAGAGGAGTTTGAGAAGAAATGCTCGGGAGAAACAGCTGTGAGCGAGTTGGAGCAAAACATCTATCAGCAAACAAAAGAGTTGCTCAATAACGATCAGAACCGAAATGAAATAAAGAACCGCTACCCAAAACCTGAAATACCGAGACGCAATCACGGTTATGCACTCGACTTGTTGATGGATTGTGATGTCTTTGATGAAAGTGACAGGCCTTTCAACATGTGCAAAATGATTGCCGGTAGTGAAGGAACTCTTGTCTTTATCACATCTGTTAAAGTTGCCCTGGAACAGCTTCCACCAAAACACGAGGGACTTGTTTGTGTCCACTTTCACGATTTGTATGACTCATTAAGAGCCACAGTTCTTTCATTGGACTTTGATCCGGGAGCGGTTGAGTTGATGGATTACCACATATTGGAACGTACAAAAGACAATATTCAACACCGAAAAAACCGCTTTTTTGTGGAAGGAGATCCTGAAGCTATTTTGGTTATCCAGTTGTTTGCCGATTCTGCGGAAGAACTCAAGAAAAAAGCTGAGGATCTGACCAATGCTTTTAAAGAACAAAAATTCGGCTATCACTACCCGGTCGTAACCGGATCTGACTGTGAAAAGGTGTGGAACTTGCGAAAAGCAGGCCTCGGGTTGTTGTCAAATGTTGTGGGAGACAGCAAACCGGCTCCTGTGATTGAAGATACAGCAGTTGATGTACGCGATCTTGCACAGTACATTGATGACTTTAACGGAACGCTCAAAAAATATGATTTGGAGTGTGTGCATTATGCGCATGCCGGGTCTGGGGAGTTGCATTTGCGACCTGTTTTAAACTTAAAAACTGCGCGAGGTCAGGAACTCTTCAGAACCGTACTGGATGAGATTGCGCATTTGGTGAAAAAATATCGCGGATCGTTGAGTGGTGAGCATGGAGATGGCAGGCTGAGAGGAGAGTTTATACCATTCATGGTGGGAGAGGAGATCTATGATTGGTTTGTGAAAATCAAAAAAACATGGGATCCGTATGGCGTTTTCAATCCCAATAAAATCGTGGACACTCCGCCCATGAATGAACAGCTTCGCTACGAAAAGGATCAGGAAACGAAAGACTTTGAAACCATTTTCGATTTTAGCCACTACGAAGGTTATCAGCGAAGTGCAGAGCTCTGTAACGGATCGGGTGATTGTCGCAAGTCGCAATTGGCTGGCGGAACGATGTGTCCAACTTACATGGCTACGGGCGATGAATTACAAACGACTCGTGCCAGGGCGAATACGTTACGTGAGGTCTTGACAAGAGATGAAAAGCCATTTGAGAATAATGATGTCAAGGCGGTGATGGACACCTGTATCGGGTGTAAAGGATGTAAATCTGAATGTCCGTCAAATGTCGATTTAACGAGACTCAAAGCCGAGTTTGATTACCAGTATGGAAAGCAAAATGGTGTTGCTTTTCAAACGAGAGTAATCGGTTCGTTTGCGAAGTTGATGAAATTGGCGAGTAAGTTTCCTGCAGTTGCAAATTACTTCATTAAAAATAAGTTTTTTGGCTCAATAGGGAAGTCAGTACTCGGCTTTGCAAAAGACCGTAGTCTGCCGGAGGTCAGCAAAGTTACGTTGACAAAGTGGTACAGGAAAAACTATCAACCTCCACAAAACCCGATTAAAAAGGCGTGGCTGTTTGCAGATGAGTTTACCGAATACAACGAAGCTCACATCGGGATTGCTGCAGTTGAATTGTTGCAAAAGCTGGGATACGATGTTCGTGTAATTGATCATCCTGAAAGTGGCAGATCCTATTTTTCAAAAGGACTATTAAAGCAAGCAAAAGCGATTGCTCGTAAAAACGTTTCAATTTTCTCACCGAAGGTGAGTGAGGATGAGCCGCTGATCGGGATTGAGCCTTCAGCGATTTTGAGTTTCAGGGACGAGTATCCTGATATCGCAGGAAGTGATCTGACAGAAAAAGCAAAAAAGCTGAGCAAAAACGCTTTCCTAATCGATGAGTTTTTAGCGAGCGAAATGGAAAAAGGAAATATCAAAAGTGATCAGTTTAGGTCAGAGCCCAAAACAATTCACCTTCACGGACACTGTCATCAAAAAGCACTTTCTTCACTCTCAGATACAAAGAAGATTCTGCAATTTGCTGGATATAAAGTGCTGACAATCCCCAGCGGATGTTGCGGAATGGCCGGATCTTACGGTTATTTGAAGCAGAATTTTGATACATCTATGAAGATTGGTGAAATGGTGCTTTTTCCGCGTGTTCGGTCTGCATCAAAAGACGATTTAATTGCTACTAATGGGACAAGTTGCCGTCATCAAATCAAAGATGGGGTACAAGTAAAAGCACTGCATCCGGTTGAAATTATGAGAGATGCATTGAGTTTTTAATGGTAAGCTAAACGTCAGGTTGAGGTTGAGTCCCGTTCCTTGCGTCACGAGCTTAGTTCTGACCGATAGCGTCAGTAGGTCTAAGTTCATCTAAGCTTTGGCTATGGCCAAAGGCTAAGATTCACTAAGAGTCGAGAGGATTCTAATGTTGGTTTGGGGATTATTGAATTTTAAGTTGTTAAGAGGTTTAACGTTTAAAGTTGGCATAACGCAGCGATCGCAACGAGGATTTGATATT
>NZ_JAVLBN010000038.1:0-21173 GCF_031581065.1 Salibacter sp. | reverse complement strand
ATTATTAGATAGTGCTTCTGTTTACATTGTTGATCCACAGGACTTGATCATGAATAGTATTACTCAGGATACAATAATGTGTACGGATAATAATATCCCGATAGAAATAGTTCCGGATACAGGGATTTACCCTCTTTCATACCAATGGAGCAATGGAGATACGAATAATTCATTTGTCGTTCCTTCCATAGTTCAGGATACCAACTTCATTGTTACAGTAACGGATGCCTGTGGGATTGATACACTCATTGATACCGCACGAGTCATTGTCGATAATCCTCCAACGTCAATTGAAACACCAGGAGACACAATTGATTGTGAGTCGCCAGGAGCACAGGTTAATGTTATTACCAGTGATTCAATGCCGGGTTTGCAATACAACTGGAGCACCAATCAAACAACAACGAGTTTTTTCCAAAACAACCCGTATATCACGACTAACTATGTGGTTACTGTGACGCAGAATTGCGCAAACTATTTCCTAACTGATACTTTTACATTGTTTGTCGACAATCCTCCTTTTACATTGGAAACACAGGATGACACGATCAATTGTACTGATCCGCCTGTGACTATTGGTCCAGAAGTGAGTTATACAACTCCCAACTTCTCGTTCCAGTGGGGTAATGGCTCACAGGATTCCTCCATTACTGTTCAGCCAACGAGTTCAACTACTTATGTTGTCTCGGTTACTGATGCTTGTGGCTACAGAACTGTAACAGATTCAATCACTGTTTATGTAGATAATGATCCCATTATTACTTCAACTGAAAACGAATTGATCAACTGTGTTGGTGATTCTGCTGATATGGAAGTTCAAATTCAGGGAGGTTATCCGCCATACAGCATTCAGTGGAGTTCAGGCGGAACTGACTCGATTGAGACTGTTGCGGGAACTTCAGGTACTCAGACTTATACAGTGAGCGTGACTGATATTTGTCAGCTCGATACTGTAACAGAACAAGTTAATGTTGTTGTTCGTGACTACGAGGATCTTCAAATTGCTCCACTTCAAAACGAGACACTCCTTTGTAAAGGTGATCAATTTGAAATTGGACCTGCTCAGGTTTTGGGTGGCTCCGGAGATAATGTCGTTTCCTGGAACAATTGGGATGATGAAACAAATTTGGCCTGGGGAGTGACAGATACGAATATTACTTTCACGGTTAGAGCCGCAGACCTCTGTAATCTAGATTCTACGCAAACAACGGTTCAGATTATCGTACCGGATTACGATCCAATGGATCTGACTACTACGAATGATACGTTTATTTGTCCTTCAGATGAAGTTTTAATCGGAGCAATGGCTTCGGGTGGAGCTGAAAGTGAGGGCTATGAATATAGCTGGGGTAACGGTAAAACCGGCAATCAAATTTTGGTGAGTCCTAATCAGAGCCGTACTTATTATGTGACAGCAACTGATGTTTGTGGTCATGAGGCTTATGCTGAGGTTTTTGTAGAATCATCAGCGCCAACAGCTGATTTTGAATTTGAGTTCATCGATCCGTTTAACGTGATGTTCGAGAATAAATCAACTCTGGCAGATTCATTCTCCTGGAACTTTGGAGATGGAAATACGGATACTTTCAAAGACCCAATGCATCAATATGAAGAGGATGTTACTCACAATGTCACACTCAAAGCGATAAATCAGTATGGCTGTTTTGATACTGTTACTAAAGAGCTCACCCCACCATTGGTGGCGTTTATACCAAATGCCTTCACTCCTAATGGAGATGGGCTCAATGATGTATTCGAGCTCAATGGAGGTGGAATTCGTTCCGGTGAAAATATTCAGAAGTTTAATATTGCCATTTTTGATAGATGGGGAACAGAAATATTCTTCTCAAATGATCCTAATTTTAAATGGGATGGAATCGACCAAAACAACGGTAAAAAAGTTGGAATTGGCGTTTATCCATTCAAGTTGACGATTGAAGGATACGGAACTCAAAAAATTGAAATGACAGGATCTATTACAATTCCGAGTGTAGATTAATTATTCAGTTTAAAATAAACTGTAAAAGCCGTTTCGCCACGTGAGGTTGAAGCGGCTTTTATCTTTCCATCCATAGCATCGGTAAAAAACTTGACCAGGAATAACCCAAGACCCGTTCCTTTACTGTTTCGTGTGTTTTC
Organism: Salibacter sp.; assembly: GCF_031581065.1. Classification (NCBI taxonomy): domain Bacteria; kingdom Pseudomonadati; phylum Bacteroidota; class Flavobacteriia; order Flavobacteriales; family Salibacteraceae; genus Salibacter; species Salibacter sp. The sequence goes on along the minus strand of NZ_JAVLBN010000038.1, from coordinate 19,034 downwards.
ATCTCCAAGCCTGTAGAACTTTTCAAAAATTTGATTGAGCTCTTTTTCTGGAATTGTAGTTCCGTGATTTTTAATGGTCAGAACCGCATTTTGCGCTTGTTTTTCTACATCTATCTCAACAGGTTGGTCCGGGGAGCCGTATTTGAGAGCATTCTCATAGAGGTTGATGAAAATTGACTGAATAGCCGTGAGATCAGCATCGATTAAAACATCAGAGTCGATACGTTTTTCAACCTTATGTGTATCCTGAGGGTGATTTTGGATTAATTGTTCAATTGTTCGTGAAAGGTTGATACGCTCTATTTTAAACTGGAAAGAGTTATCTTCCAGCTTAGCAGCGAGTAGAATGTTATTTACCAGTTTAGACTGTCTCTCAACATCGAGTAAGGCTTTATTCAGAAGGGCTTCTTTTTTCTCTTCAGGAATAGATTGCCGTTTTAAAAGTGTTTGAAGGTAGAGTTTTATAGAGGCGAGCGGAGAGTTTAATTCGTGGGTTACGCTCAACAAGAAATTCTGTTGCTGACGAGCCAGCGAAAATTCGCGCATAAACGATTTTTTAACCTGATAAAAACCGATAAACAAAAGAGTGAGAAAAACGGAGCCCTCTCCTATAACCATCAGCAGTTTTTTGTGGAGCGCATTGTCGAATTCTGAAAGGTCTTTTTGGCTTGTTTCTGCTTTCATTACAGCAACCTCTTTTTTGAGGTCAGTAATTTCAACATTCATTTCAAAAATGAGATAGGCCCACCATCCAAATTGCAGGAACACATAAAACACGAGTGCGTAAAAAACGATTAACGGTTTTGGGTTTTTGCTCTTCATCATGCCTGCAATTTAGCGTTTATCTACGCAAAGCTGAATAAAAAGTAATGAAAAGGCTCAAAAATGAATATTTAATGGGAAGGGATATAAAAAACAAAAGCCCCAATCATGGGGCTTTTGAAGTGGTGCCAGCTGGAATCGAACCAGCGACACACGGATTTTCAGTCCGTTGCTCTACCAACTGAGCTATGGCACCGTTTTTAAATCGGGCGACAAAGCTAATAAAATATTCATAACACCAACTCCTTTTCAATTAAAATTACCTTTGCGCCATAAAATTTATGCAGCTCACATTTGACATAGGAAACTCACGAATCAAATTTGGAGTGTTTGAAGGATCAAGCCTCGTTGAATTTGGTGTTGTGGAAAACGTTTCGCAATTAGGTGATTATGCTTCTAATTGGCGAGCAGCCGGAGTTTCAAAAGGTATTTATTCAAGTGTTGGCAAGCCCGGGGTTGAAATGGATCTGACCAAAAAGATTGATTTTATCAAATTGATCAAACTCACACATGAAACACCGCTGCCACTCAAGCTCGATTACAAAACACCAAATACATTAGGTATTGACAGAATAGCTGTGAGCGTTGGTGGTTTTTCTGGTGATGTTGACACAATGGTGATCGATGCAGGTAGTTGTATAACTTACGATGTGGTTTCAAGTGATGGTTTTTACAGGGGAGGAGCTATAACACCCGGAATAAAAATGCGATTGAAGGCAATGCATCATTTTACTGCTCGTTTACCGTTGTTGGAGGATGTGAAAAATGTGAATTTCCCCTCTAAGTCTACTAATGACTGTATGCAGTTGGCTGGAGTAGACTCAGTTTCTCATGAAATGAAAGGTTTTATCGCTGAGTTTAACAAGATTTATAAAAATGGGCGAGTATTACTTACAGGTGGAGACACAGTTTACTTGGCTGAAGGATTAAAAAATCACATTTTTGCTGACAATTTTTTGCAACTGAAAGGATTAAACGAAATACTGAACTATCAAAGCAAGTAAATACATACTCCTGCTATTCGCGTTAACTGGTTTTTTTGAGGCCAATGCTCAGTCTAAACCAAACTCACCATACACCATATTTGGACTTGGAACTCCGGTAAAAGAAGGGTTCGTGAACAATTTCTCTATGGGAGGAGTTAACCGCTATATGTTTGATAACTATATTATCAATCCTTATAACCCTGCAACATATTCTCATCTTGAAGCAACAACCTTTGATATGGGGCTTCATTATGTAAGGTACAATACTGAGGGAGCTAATGCTTCACAAACAACTGACAATGCAGGGTTGCGCTATTTTGGGCTCGGTTTCCCCATAGCTGACCGATGGGGCTGGGCTATGGGAATGGTTCCGCATACTGAAGTTGGTTACGAATTCACGAGAGTCACTCAGGTTGACGGGATGAATTCTACCTCCACTTACAGCGGTGATGGCGGACTCAATAAGGTATTTGGAGGTTTGGGCTTTGAAGCGATAAAGGACACAAATACAACATTGAGTTTTGGTGCTAACTTTCTTTATTTTTTTGGTCCGACCCAGTCGACAACTCGGGTTACTTACGATGATGGAGGTGCCGGCACTTACTCATCAGTGATTGAAGAAGGATTAAATGCATCAGATGTTAACTTTGATTTAGGAGTTCATTTTAGGCAGGATCTTACCAATGCACTCACCAAAAAACGCTCGAAAAGGCTTTACTTCAACTTTGGCGCATCGGGTATGATGCCCACAACGCTCAAAACGAGGAGGAAAACAGAAGCTTACAGCTCTTTTTCTACTCCAAAAGATTACGTTCGCGATCAGGAAGATACGATAGGAATGACGCTTCCTTTTGAAGCCGGGGGAGGGTTTTCTTTAGAGTTTGTTGACATCAACAAGAAAAGTAGATTCATTTTAGGAGCAAATTTTGAATATGCAAACTGGAGTGAATTTGCTGTGGATGACAGAAATGCAGGACTAAATGATTCTTACACGGCATCTATAGGAATGCAATATAACCCTAATGAAAGAGCGATTAGAGGATTGTTAGAAATTATGCGTTACCGTGCAGGTTTGCGCTATACATCTACACATATCAATATTGACTCTGAGTCTGTTACTGATTATGGCATGAGTTTTGGTCTTTCAATACCGTTGATTGCCTCAAAATCGGTGACGTCAACATCAACAACGATCAACTTAGGTGCTGAATTTGGAATTAGAGGCGATAACGCAGTTATAAGTGAGCAATATTCAAAATTCATTTTTGGTGTATCGCTTACTCCCAGTTTTTGGGACGAATGGTTTAAAAGAAAGAAAATTGATTAATTAAAATCATCAATAACATGAAAAATAAGTTAATAGCAGTTGTTGTTTTAAGTTTTTTGAGTACAAGTCTTTTTGCACAGGACGAGAAAAAGTATGGTGAAACTGAGGAGGAGCAGGTAGAATGTAAAAAGAACCTGTCACTCTATAAAGAGTTTTACGATCAAAAAGCTTACAAAGAAGCTAAGTCCCCATTGATGAAGGCTATAGAAATTTGCCCAACATCGAGTAAAAACATGTACATCCGCGGTGTAAATATTTTTGAGCATTTTGTTGAAAAAGCGGATAAAGAGGGGAATACTGAAATGAAGGCTGCATATCTCGATACGCTTATGATGGTTTATGACAAGCGTATTGAAGCTTTTGGTCAAAGAGGATATGTTCTTGGTCGTAAAGGAACAGATCTATTGCGCCACGGCACAAAAGAAAATTATCAGGAAGCGTATGATATCTTAACTGAAACGTATGAGTTGAGAGGTGATAAAATGCAGCCAGGAGCTCTTGCAGCATACTATCAATCAGCTTATAGATTAGCTGTAAGTAAGCAATTACAGGTTGAAGACTTATTAGCACTCTATCCAAAACTAGATGCAGTTGTAAAGGCTAATCAGGGAGGTAAGTATGAAAAAGCTTACAACTCTGCGGCTAAAGTACTCGACAAGATATTTAGTGCAGTTGCTTCATGTGAAGACCTTGTAGACATTTATACTCCAAAGTTTGAAAAAAACAAACAGGATACAGCAGTTCTCGAACAAATTGTCAACCTTTTTGACAAGAAAGAATGTACTGACGAAGAGCTTTATCTGCTCGCATCAGTTGAGTTAGATAAAATGAAGCCTACAGCTGATTCTAAATACGGAATTGGTGTTGGATACCTTAAAAAAGAAGAATATTCAAAAGCAATCGACTATTTGAGTAAGGCTGTTGAAAAGCTCGAAGACAATGAAAGGCTACTTAAAGCTTACGAATACATTGCCAGGGCTCATAACAAACAAAGTAATTATCCTGCCGCTAAACAGGCAGCTCTTAAGATGTTAGAAATAGACAACTCTAACGGAACGGCTTACTTGCTCATTGGAGATGCATATTTCTACGGATCTAAATCTGTTGGTGAAAATGTTTGCGAGAAAGCTGGCGGACTTTGGGCAGCTATTCCAAAATACAACAAAGCAGCTTCACTCGATCCCTCTTTAAAGGAAAAAGCCGGTAAGAAAATCGGTTATGTGAAAGCTCAGTTCCCAAAGAAAGAAGATTGCTTCTTCCATAACATGACTGAAGGTCAGGAACACAAAGTTGGTGGATGGATTAACGAAACAGTTTCCGTCCAGGTTAAATAATGAAAACTTCACGATCACATTTGTTTTTAAGCATCCTCATTTTATTGATGGGGATGCTTTTTTCTTGTGAAAACAGCAAGAAAGAGCTGGAGACGATCAAATTTGATGATAGTTTCCCAAATGAGATCACACGTAATGTAACGCTTTATTACAGTGATTCGGCTAAGGTTAAGGTCATGCTCAAAGCACCACTTGTTGAGCGTTACTACAGAGATGAAGATTCCTATGCAGAGTTTAATAAAGGTGTTTACGTAGAGTTCTACGATGATAGCGGTCACGTTGAGTCCACTATTGAGAGTGAATACGCAAAAAACTATGACCAGCGAGGTGAAATGTTTGCCCGAAATGATGTAGTCGTAGTCAATAAAAAGGGAGAAAAACTGAATACTGAGCACCTGGAATGGAACAGGAACACTCATCAAATTAGATCCAATTCATTTGTCAGGATTACAACGAAAGATGAAATAATCTACGGCAACGGGTTAGAAGCCAATGAAGACTTTACTCGTTATAAAGTAAAAGATATCAAAGGCATCATTGAAGTAGACCAAAATGAAATGAATAAAGATGAAGACGTACAATAAATTCATGGAGATTTTTTGGCTCGTAATTGCCATCCTTAGCGGTGGAACTATAGGCTATCTCTTCTTTTTTGAAGAGTACAACGAGCATCCAATTTTTTTAGCTTTACCTTTCATGGCGTTAGTTATGTTTTTGATGAGACGCTGGTATCGCAAACGAACAGAAAAGGAATCCTCAGGTAACGAGCGAGTCAGTTGATTTTGTATTTTTGAGAAAGCAGCCATAAATTCATGGATAGCAGTTTATACAGCACCATTATCATTTCAGTTTTATCTTCAGCCTTCTTTTCAGGTATGGAGATAGCCTTCGTTTCAGCAAACAAGCTGCAAATTGAACTGGCCAAAAAACAAGGGAATCTTACAGCAAGAGCTTACAGTTCTTTTATGAAATCGCCATCGCGGTTTATCACCACAATGCTGCTCGGGAATAACATAGCACTAGTTGTGTTTGGTATCGCAATGGGAGATCTGCTGGAACCGGTATTTTACAGCTTTGTCTCCAATTCAATAATTGTTCTTTTACTTCAAACAATTTTCTCGACACTCGTAATCCTCATAACGGCAGAGTTTTTACCAAAAGCCATCTTCCAAATCAACCCCAATAAAGCTCTGGCTATTTTTGCTCCGCCCGTATTTTTGGTCTATTACATTTTCTTTCCGGTAGTTACGTTCGTCAACATGTTGAGCAACTTTGTTCTCAAGTACATCATGCGAGTAGATCCCAAGGATGCGCCAATTCGTTTTGGAATGATCGATCTCGATCATCTCGTAAAAGAGGCAACCTCATCAATTGAAGATAACGATGAAATAGAGAATGAAATCCAAATCTTTCAGAACGCACTCGACTTTTCAAACCTCAAAGCGAGGGAGTGTATGATTCCGCGTACTGAGATTGTAGCTCACGAAATTGGCGAATCGGTTGAGGATCTGACCGAAACCTTCATCGATACAGGGCTCTCGAAAGTCCTTATATACCGCGATTCAATCGACAACATTATCGGCTATGTCCATTCATCAGAGTTGTTTAAGCGGCCACCGGAAATCAAAAATATACTCCTGCCAATCTCAGTATTACCCGAGACGATGCCCGCAAATGAAGTGCTCGAATTGCTCATCCAGCAAAAGCGCAGCGTAGCAGTAGTGGTTGATGAGTTTGGTGGAACCTCAGGTTTGCTCACCATGGAAGACGTGGTTGAAGAAATTTTTGGCGATATTGAAGATGAGCACGATCAGGAAGAATTAGTTGAAATTGACCTCGGTCAGAACCGATATCGATTTGCGGCCCGCCTCGAAGTTGATTACCTCAATGAGCAATATAAACTCGATCTTCCTGAGGATGAGGATTATGAAACCCTGGCAGGTTATATTATCCACCTCCACGAAAGCATTCCCGATGAAGGCGAAGTCATAAAAGATGATAACTTTGAGTTCAAAGTACTTCAAAATAGCGGTAAAAAAATTGAGTTAGTAGAAGTCAAAGTGAAATCATTTGATGACTAGGTATAAAGTTTAATGCGAAATTGTATATTCGCAACCCACAAAATTTAAGCGTTTTAACATGGCGGTTATAGGAAAAATCAGAAAACAGTCAACCATCTTGCTCATCGCAATTGGTGGAGCAATGGTTCTTTTCGTTCTCGGTGACTTATTTACATCAGGTTCTACATTCTTTGCAGGACCCAATGATGAGGTTGGTGAGATAGACGGAAAAAAGGTTTCGATCAAAGAATTTGAAATGCGCATGGCGCAGGCAGTTCAAAATAGATTTGGAGGAAACGTTGATGAAGAAACTCGCGTTCAACTCCGCGATCAAATTTGGGACGAAATCGTTCGTGAAAATGTGGTAGCCCCACAAATGGAAGAACTAGGTTTGTCAGTCTCTGATCAGGAACTCTTTTACGTGATCAAAAACGATCCGCAAAACCCAATTTTGAGAAGCTACTTTTCAAATCCTGAAACAGGAAGGCTTTATCAGCAATTTGCTAATCCTGATGGAACGATCAATTCTGACCGCGTGATTGCGTATTTCCAAAACGTATTGAACGGAGATCCATCCCAGGATGAAAACGTACTTCAGGCACAGCAGTCTTTCCAGGTTCTGAAGAGAAACCTCAGAAGCAGCATTCTCGATGAAAAATACGCTTCGCTCTTAGGAAAGTCTATTTATGCTACATCACTCGAAATCGAGAAGAAGAGTGAAGAGTCCAGTAAGTCGATGTCAATTAGCTATGCAGCAAAGTATTTTAATGAGATGGACGACTCAAAGTACGAGCCTACTGAGTCTGAAATGAAATCTTATTACAGCGAGCACAAAAATGAAGCCCGCTTCAAGCAGGAAGAACCATTGCGTTCATTACAGTACGTGACATTTGAAGTGCTCCCAACTCCTGATGATACTAATCGGCTAAGAACTGAATTGCAAGAAGTGAAAAAAGCATTTCAATATGCTGAAGACGATACGTTGTTTGTGAATGAAAATAGTGACACTCCTTTCAATCTCCGTTGGACAACAGGAGAAAACCTTCCAATGGGAATGGATTCGCTTGTAATGAACGCTTCAAAAGATTCAATTTTTGGTCCTTACCGCAACGAGGACAAATTTGAACTTTTAAAGGTGAAAGACTTCAAGCAAGCACCCGATTCAGTAAAAGCAAGTCACATATTATTATCTGCTGAAAAAGTTGATACAGCAACAGCTCGTCAACGTCTTGATAGCCTTAGAGAAGTTATTCGTGAAAACGACAACTTTGCTCAATTAGCAAGCCAGTATAGTATGGATGGCTCCAGAACTAAAGGAGGAGACCTCGGTTGGTTTGCAGAAGGACAAATGGTTCCCGCTTTCAGCAATGCTTGTTTTGAAGGTGAAGTTGGCGATATGCCAATTATTTCTTCTCAATATGGAATGCACCTTATTAAAATTACTGACCAAACTGATGATGTTAAGAAAGCACTAGTCGCTATTATTGATAATATGATAGAGCCGGGAGAACGTACATTCCAGGATGTTTACGCTGAAGCGAGCTCGTTTGCGATTAATAACGACAATGCTGATAATTTCATCGAGAATGGTGAAAAATATGGAATGGCAAAAGCTCCAAGTTTAAGACCTAACGACCGCACTCTTATGGGAATTGAGGGTTCTAGAGAAGTTGTTCAGTGGGCTTATGGAGCTGAGGTTGGAGATGTCTCTGAAGTTTTTGACCTTCAAGATCAGTATTTAGTTGCCTTATTGAGTGAAGTTCGTGAAAAGGGTGTTTTACCATTTGATCTCGCAAAAGAAGAAGTGAGAGCTTCAGTTCTCAATCAAAAGAAAGCGGATGCTGCTAAAGAAATGGTTGGCAGTGAACAAAACCTCGAATCGGTTTCACAAAAATGGGACGGCATTGTACAACAGTCAGAGCCCTTCACATTTGCAGACTTCACGATTAGCGGAATTGGTGTTGAACCAAAAGTTCAGGGAACAGCTTACACGCTTGAGCCAAAAAGTGTTTCTAAACCAATTGACGGCCAGCGTGCAGTTTATGTAATCCGTTTAGATAATACACAAAAAGTTCCTTCGAGCGTAACAAGAAGCTCAATTGAACAAAGATACTCGAGGAGAGCTGGCGTTTCAGCAAAGGATGCAATCAAAGAAAACGCCCAAATAGAGGACAATAGAGCTCAATTCTATTGATCTTGAACAACCTGGAGTTGAAAATTTGTAGAGAATAATATTAAGTATTAGCTTTGCACCCCCTTTTTAGAAAGGGGGCTTTTTATTGTTATAGAATAAAAAATCAGTCACATTGGAAACTTTGAGCTACAAAACCAAATCGGTAAACAAAGAAAGCGCTGATAAAAAGTGGGTTATAGTAGATGCAGAAGGCCAGGTTTTAGGTCGTGTTGCATCCAAAATAGCTTACGTTTTGCGCGGGAAGCACAAGGCTACGTTTACACCTCACGCTGATACAGGTGATAATGTAATCGTAATCAACGCTTCAAAAATTGATTTAACAGGAAAAAAATGGGACGACAAGAGCTACATCCGCTACACTGGGTATCCAGGTGGTCAGCGTGATTTAACTGCTCGTGAGTTGTTTGAGAAAGATCCTGTTAAACTTATGGAAAAAGCTGTTAAAGGCATGCTTCCTAAAACCAGACTAGGACGCGAAGTGTTCAGAAACCTTTATGTTTATGAAGGATCTGACCATGCACACAGCGGTCAAAAACCAGAGAAGTTAGACATTAATACAATCAAATAGGAATGGAAGTATTCAACACAATTGGAAGGAGAAAATCTTCAGTTGCTCGTATTTACATGAGTGCGGGTAAAGGAGATATTACCATCAATGGTCGCTCAATGACCGATTATTTCCCTCGTCCATACCTTCAAAACAAATTGAACCAGCCTTTTAAGTTGACTGAAACTGAAGGCCAGTACGATTTGAAAGTGAATGTACGCGGTGGCGGAATTACAGGTCAGGTTGAAGCTATTCGTTTAGCAGTTGCTCGTGCTCTCGTTAGTATTGACGAAGAAAACAAGCCGGCATTGAAAAACGAAAAAATGCTTACTCGTGACCCACGTATGGTTGAGCGTAAGAAATTCGGTCAAAAGAAAGCTCGTAAGAAGTTCCAGTTCTCTAAGCGTTAATTTTACGCTTTTAGTTCAGCATCCAAACTGGCTCCTAAGTCGGTTGCTCTGTTGGATTTGAGTAACAGGAAAGTGAACAATTTTAAAAAACAAGTATGTCAACAAGAACAAACTACAAAGACTTATTAGATGCTGGTGTTCACTTTGGACACCTCACAAGAAAGTGGGATCCTCGTATGGCTCCCTATATCTTTATGGAGAAAAATGATATTCACATCATTGATCTTCATAAAACCGTAGCCAAAGTAGAAGATGCGTCTAACGCACTTAAACAAATGGCAAAGAGTGGCAAAAAAATCATGTTTGTTGCCACTAAAAAACAAGCTAAAGATATCGTAGCTGAGCGCGTGAAGAAAACGGGTATGCCGTATGTGACTGAACGCTGGGCCGGTGGTATGTTAACCAACTTCGCAACAATCCGCAAAGCTATTCGCAAAATGCAGAGTATCGAGAAGTTGCTCGCTGATGATACTGCAAAACACCTTCAAAAGAAGGAACGTTTAATGCTCGATCGTCAAAGACAAAAACTCGAAACTCAATTGGGATCTATTCGTGATCTCAACCGTCTTCCAGCAGCACTTTTTATCGTTGATATAAAGAAAGAACACATCGCTGTTAAGGAAGCGCGTAAGTTGAATATCCCAACTTTCGCAATGGTTGATACAAATTCAGATCCTAACGCTGTTGATTTCCCAATCCCAGCTAACGATGATGCATCGAGCTCTATCGAAAAAATCATTGATTTGGCTTCTTCAGCAGTAGAAGAAGGTTTGAATGAGCGTAAACTCGAAAAAGAAAAAGCTCAGGCAGACAAAGCAAAAGCCAAACAAAAGAAGACTGAGAAAGCCAGGGAAAAGGAAGAATCAACTGAGACTAAAGAAGAAAAGTAACTTCATAAAAACGTATTAACCTCTTTATTATCATGGCAAAAATAACAGCCTCTGAAGTTAATAAACTGCGCAAGCACACTGGTGCAGGCATGATGGACTGCAAAAAAGCATTGGTTGAATCTGATGGTGATTTTGATGCAGCAGTTGAAATCCTTCGTAAAAAAGGTCAAAAAGTAGCTGCTAAACGCGGTGAAAATGAAGCCTCTGAAGGAATTGTTATCTCCAAATCAAACGGAGATTCAGGAGTGATCATCAAAGTAAATTGCGAAACAGATTTCGTAGCTAAGAATGATGACTTCGTGAAATTTGTTGATCAACTCGCTTCTATCGCACTTGAAAACGGTGCCGATTCAGTTGAAAAACTCAAAGAATTGAAGTTTGACGATATCTCAGTTGAAGAAAAATTAACTGAGCAAATCGGTAAAATAGGTGAGAAAATCGAAATATCCAACCTTGGAAGCATCAACGCTGAAACTGTTGTTGCTTACAATCACCCTGGTAATCAGGTTGGCTCTTTAGTTGGTCTCAACAAAGATGGCGATAAGGTTGAAGAAGCCGGCAAAGACGTTGCAATGCAAGTTGCAGCTATGAATCCGGTTGCACTTGTTAAGGATGAAGTTCCACAGGATGTTATCGATAAAGAAATTGAAATCGGTAAAGACACTGCTCGTCAGGAAGGCAAACCGGAAGAAATGCTTGATAAAATCGCAATGGGTAAACTCAACAAATTCTTCAAAGAGAATACGCTTCTCGCTCAAGCCTTTATTAAAGACAACAAAACTTCAGTAGAGAAACACCTCGATGGAGTTGAAAGTGGACTAACGGTGAAAGAGTTTCTGAGATACTCACTTTCATAATTTATTTCAAAAAAAGAGAGATTTTTAAAAATCTCTCTTTTTTTTGTCCAAACTTTTGGGTTATGGCAACAAAGTACAAGCGCATATTATTAAAACTAAGTGGTGAGTCATTAATGGGTGACCGCGAATTTGGAATCGATCACCAACGCCTCGCGAGATACGCTAACGAGATCAAACAAGTCATTGATGAAGGCGTTTCTGTTGGAATCGTCATTGGAGGCGGAAATATTTTTCGTGGTATCCAACAGATTGATGGAGCCATCGATCGCGTTCAGGGCGATTATATGGGGATGCTTGCAACAATGATCAATAGCATGGCACTCCAGAGCTCTTTGGAAAGCATTGGCGTTATCACACGCCTTCAAAGTGCTATCAAGATGGAGCAAATTGCCGAGCCTTTCATCAAAAGACGCGCTGTGCGTCACCTCGAAAAAAATCGTGTTGTCATCTTTGGTGCCGGAACAGGTAACCCATACTTTACTACAGATACAGCCGCCTCACTAAGAGCCATTGAGATCAATGCTGATGTCATTTTAAAAGGCACTCGCGTTGACGGCATCTACACTGCCGATCCTGAAAAAGATCCAGATGCGAGGAAGTACGAAAACATCACTTACCAGGAGTGTATTGAAGAGGATCTGAACATCATGGATATGACAGCATTTACGCTCTGTAAAGAGAATAAATTACCAATCGTGGTGTTTGATATGGACAGTGGCGGAAACTTATTAAAAGTTGTAAAAGGGGAAAAAGTAGGAACGCTTGTTTCCTAATCCATCGCCTGAATTTTCGCTTCAACAAAAAATTTCATCAGCGGCTCGGCAAGCTTAAAATAGTTTTCGGTCAGATCCAGAAGGTCATCGCGTAATATCGTTTCAGGTGGTAATTCTACTCCGTAAAGCCATGATTTGTTGTAGATCAATGGCTCTTTTTGAGCCTGCTTTTTTACTTCTTTGGCTACTATTTTATTTCTTTCCCCTTCAATATTTCCGAAAGTTTCTTTGAAGGTGCGGCTCTGACTGAGATCGCTAAAACGCTTCATTTCATTTGCTATTTTTACTCTCACCTGATCGCGTAACTCACGAGAAGGGTTGAAAAGCCCAAAATAGATCAACATTTTTTCCGGACTCAGGTGAACATAAATACCGGGGTAATCATGGTCTTTTTTTCCGCCAGGAGCCAAGGCTGCTGCAACATGCATTTTATATGGAGTCTTGTCTTTGCTAAAACGGATGTCACGGTTGATTCTGAAAATAGCGTTTTTTGGCTCGATTTTGAGCTGAGGGTTGTGTTGACTCAATCGCTCTATCAAATCGGTGACAAACTCTTTAAAAGGTTCTTTCACAAAATTCTTGTATTGGTTGCGGTTCTGATCAAACCAATCTTTGTGATTGTTGGGAGCCAGGTCGATGAAAAACTGGAGAAATTCGGGTTGGAAATAGCGCATGACTTTTTATTTTATGAGCAGTTGAAAAAGAAACGACACCTCACAAAATTTGTTTTCTTTGTAACGCTGATAAATTAATGTTGCTATGGACGAAGAATTAGAATTGATATTTGATCAGGCGAAAGAATCGATGAGCGAATCGATTGATCACCTAAAAGCTGAATTGGCTAAAATTAGAGCCGGACGTGCAAACCCGAGTATGCTCGATGGTGTTAAGGTTGAGTATTACGGGTCTTTGACTCCGCTCAATCAGGTTTCAAACGTGAACACGCCTGATGGTCGCACAATTTCTGTTCAGCCCTGGGAAAAAGGGATGCTGCAGGAGATTGAAAAAGCGATTATGAACGCCAACCTCGGTCTCAATCCTCAAAACAATGGTGAGTTGATCATGATCAATATTCCGCCATTGAGTGAAGAACGCAGGCAACAACTTGTTAAGCAGGCAAAGGCTGAGGGCGAAAAGTCTAAGGTTAGCTTGCGCAACGCTCGTAAAGAAGCGATGGATGAGCTCAAGAGACTCAAAAATGATGGTGCTCCTGAGGACGCGATCAAAGATGCTGAAGATGAAGTTCAAAAAATCACTGATGAGCACACAGCTAAGATCGATAAGTATATTGAAGATAAAGAAGCTGATATTTTGAAAGTATAATTTCAGCTAAAAAATAAAGACAAGCCGCAGTTAATACAACTGTGGCTTTTTTATGCCCAAACTTTAGTTCCTTCAGTACAATTCTTGCAGATGTCGATCTCACTGCGAGATTTAAAAATAGCACCTCTAAAACTCCGGTACATCGGACTGTTCCAAATTTCTTTAAAGCTTTTTTCTTTCATATCGCCCATTTGGTGAGTAGCGTCTTTGTCAAAGCAACAGGGAACGATAAGTCCGTCCCAGGTGATCACACATCCCGACCACATTCTCCAGCAATGATCGAGCAGCTTGTTTTTAACTGTCCATTTGCCGTTATCCAGCTGTTTATAGCGAGAGTACTTATCATTTTCAGGAATGAGCGGATTCCCGTTTTCGTAATCGTAAACCTGTGCTGTTTTCAGCCGCACTTCATCAACACCTAGTTCTTTCGCTAGTTTATGGACATCGTCTATTTGGTGTTCGTTAGGCTTTACTACTAAAAACTGGAAAATAATGTGAGGCGTTTTAGAGTTGAGTTTCTTTTTCCACTCGATAATCTTTTTTGTACCGGCAATAACTTTGTCGAGTTTCCCCCTTTTGCGGTACTGCTCATAAACTTCCTGCGTTGTACCATCAATAGAGATAATCATTCTGTCCAGCCCTGATTCAACTGTTCGTTTAGCCGTTTTATCATTCAGGAAGTGAGCATTTGTTGAAGTAGCCGTGTACAGCTTTTTGTCACTGGCATACTTTACCATATCCAAAAATTTAGGGTTGATGTACGGCTCGCCCTGGAAATAAAACAATACATAAGTCGATTTTTTCGCGAGTTGACCGATTACCGTTTTGTAAAAATCTGGGTCTAAATTTCCCGTATCACGAGAAAACTGACGCAATCCGCTGGGGCATTCAGGGCAACCCAAATTGCAGGATGTTGTGGGTTCTATGGAAAAGCTGATCGGGTAGCCGCTGTGGTAAGTGTTGCGTGTAATTTTGGAAACAAAATAACTCGCAAAAGTTTGCGCTGCATTGAAGGCTCGCTGTGGCGTTACCTTCGACATCATATTGAAAAAATCGGTTGTTCTACTCACGTGAGCAAATGTAGGAAATAGAAACTTTTAGAGCTTACAGTTTTTCGAAAACAGAAAGACTAAATTGAAACTCACAGCCTTAAAAATCACTAAAATAAATTCAAGTTTTCTCAATTATTCACATCTTTGAGGAAAGCCTGTAACTGTGAAGTACTCACTTTTTATTTTTTTCTTGTTTTTAGCTGTTATCGGTCAGAGCCAAAGCGTACACCGCGGCCGTATTATCGATAGCAAAACAAATGAGCCGCTGGCGTTTGTGAACATTTCAGTTCCTGAACTGGGTGTGGGAACAACAAGTGATGTCAACGGTAGCTTTGCAATCAGGCTTCCGAAAGAAGCTGAGAAAGTACGGCTCACTTATGTTGGCTATGAAACGAAAATGGTTCTGAAAGGGAACCTCAAAGGAGATATCAAGCTTAAACGGAAAGCTTCTCAGCTCAAGGAAGTAGAGATTTTCCCCGGTAAAAACCCGGCCGATAGCTTAATGGAGTTGGTCATCGATAACAAGGATAAACACGATCCATTCAAAAAAGACCAATTTGCATTTGACATTTACAACAAGATTTTGGTCACAATAAGCGATTCGGCAATTGACAGCATGGCTGTGAGTACTGATACTAACTCTCAAGATTTCGCCAAACACATGAGCGAACATGATTTGTTTATGGCAGAAACGTATTCCAAAAAATGGTACGAAAAGCCCGGAAAGGTGAAAGAGAAAATCCTTGCAAATCGCGTTGCCGGACTCGATAATCCATCTTTTTACTGGTTAGCTACTAATATGCAACCGCTATCTTTTTATGAACCGATCATTGAACTCAACGGTAGTAAATATGTGAGTCCGCTCGTGAAAAGATCCTGGAATCAGTACCTTTTCATTATTAAAGACACACTTTACCGAAATCAGGACACCGTTTTTGTGGTGAGTTATCAGCCCAAAAGTGGAAAGGATTTCAAGTCACTCGAGGGAATATTGAGTATCAACACGAATGAATATGCACTTGAAAATGTGATAGCGAGAAGTACAAATCACCTGACGAATAACCTTAGAATTCAACAAAAATATACACGTGTAAAAGAAGAGTGGTTTCCTGAACAGCTCAACTTTGAGCTTAAGTTAAACACCGTTCAGGTTGAAGAGGGAGCGCCAATACACATGATTGGGCGCAGTTACATCAACAAAGTCGTTTTTGATACGAATTTTAGAGGTCGTGATTTTAATGGCTTAACTGTAGAACTGGATGAAGAGGCGACAAAAAAATCACAGGCTTACTGGGATAGCATACGTGCAGATACGCTCACTCAAAAAGAACAAAACACCTATACTTTTACTGATTCGGCAGGAGAATCAGTAAACCTCGATGAAAAACTTTTCATCCTTGAGTCACTCGTAACGCAAAGAGTTCCAATCAAGTTTATCGATATCAAGCTCGATAAATTGATGGAATTTAATCTTTATGAAGGGTTAAGATTAGGTGCGGGCATTAGCACCAATGACAGGCTTTCAAAGCACATTGAGTTGGGAGGCTATTTTGCTTATGGTTTTAACGATAAAGCCTGGAAGTATGGAGGTCATCTTACTTTGAGTGAAGGCAGACTCAATCGATACACGCTCGATCTGGAATATGCTCGTGACCTTCACAGCCCAGGCTATTCGAATATACCGGCAAGAATGGGAGGACTCATTTCCAATGACCTAACCCGTTTTTATATACGTTGGCAAAACCTATCTACGCGTTATAGGGCGGAGTTTAAATTTCCTCTTTTCAGAGATGCTACCGTTGGTGTCTTTGGAACTTATCGTCAAAATGAAATCACCAACAATTACCGTATTTACAGCGAAAATGAATCTGATGTTTGGATACCCTTTCAGTCATATTCGATTGGTGAAGCAGGTGTGAACTTGAGATACGCCTACCAGGAGGAAAAAGTGGAGATGTTCAATACAGTAGTAAAAGCAAAGTCTCCGTATCCTGTTCTCCATCTGCAATACGCAAAAGGTATCGGTCAGATCCAGCAAGCAGACAATTACTACGATCGTTATGAGGCTCGTGTGGAGTTTACCAAAAAGACACCTCGTCTCAAGCAATTTAGAATGATGTTGCGCGGTTCGTACTTAGATGGCGAATTACCCATTCCGGAAATGTATTCTCCAGTATCGGTTTATGACCCCGAGTTAGCAGTAACTTCAGATTACGGATTCCAAACACTGCTCCAGGGATCTTATTTCGGTTCTGAACTTTATGAAGCACACGCCAGCTTTGAATTCGTGAAATTCAACACCAAATCTGATTGGTTCAATCCATCGCTAACAGCCGTGCAGTCTGCTGGTTGGGGATCTGACCAAAGAGAGAACTTTACCGATGGAGGTTTTATTTACAAAACACCTGAACACGGTTTATTCGAAAGTGGTTTAATCATTAACGGTCTTTACACTTCATCATCGGAAACTTTGATTCCCGCTAAATATGGAGTTGGCACTTTTTATCGCTACGGAGCCAGCAATAGCGGCAACTGGTACGATAATCTTGCTGTAAAGCTTTCTTTTTTAACGACTTTTTAAGCAGGTGGGCATCACTTAGATGCTGTGAATGTGTGCTAAGTGCTCGGTAATATTTATTTTCGTGCGCCTTAAATTGATTAGAAAGTAAACAACGAGCCTTTTACCCGGGTTCAGGGATTTTATATGTGGGAGTTAATAGCGAGATTCATTCTTAGGCAGCGTATTCCAATTCTTATTGGTGTTTTACTGGTAACGATATTTATGGGCTATAAAAGCACTGATACGCGCCTTCAGTGGACGCTACCCAGGCTACTCCCCGATGATGATTCTACCCTCGTTGCCAACCGCGAATTCAAGGAAATATTTGGTTACGAAAATGTATCCATTCTTTTGGGAACTGAAGAGCCGGTTCTCGATAGTTTGGAGTTTTTTAATGACTGGTATTCACTGGGAAATGAATTAGCAGGAGTTAATAATGTTGACACGGTTTTGTCAGTTGCACACCTGCTTACGGTTGAAAAGAATGCTGATGCTAAACGCTTTGAGCTCAAGCCAATTGTGAAGCGCAAGCTAAGGTCTCAGTCAGAGTTAGATAGCATAAGGGTAAAAATTAAAAGCTTGCCTTTTTACCGGGATCGGGTTTACAACGACTCTACCGGTGTTAGTGTAATGGCCATATCTGTGAATCCTGATGTGTTCAACTCACCAGATCGCGAATCGATGATGGATAGCATTATCACAAAGACTGAGCGGTTTGAAGCTGAGCACGGAATTGATCTTCGATATTCAGGATTACCATTTATCAGAACCGAAACAACTCATTTGGTAAAAGGCGAGTTGAGCTCGTTTATCATCTACGCAGTGATTGTTACCATAATCGTTTTGCTTTTCTTTTTCAGATCCGCTCCTCCGGTATTTGTGAGTATGCTTATCGTATTGATGGGCGTTGTGTGGTCGCTGGGTATCATTGCAGTACTCGATTACGAGATTACGATTTTGACGAGTATTATTCCGCCATTGATAATCGTGATTGGTATTCCAAATAGTGTGTACCTGATCAATAAATATCACGCAGAGTATACGAGTCACGGCAATAAAATACTGGCACTTTCACGCATCATTAGGAAGATTGGAAAAGCCACGCTCATGACGAACGTAACAACTGCTGTAGGTTTTTCTACTTTTATTTTTACTCAGAGTAATGTTCTGGTAGAGTTCGGTATTGTTGCTTCGATTAACATCTTGTTGCTCTTTGTGCTCTCCATATTTTTGGTTCCGAGTATTCTCAGCTTTCTCAAGCCGCCAAAGAGTAAGCACACCAAGCACCTCGATAAGCCTTTTATCAAAAGAATGGTAGAAAATCTTGTGAGGGTTGTAAGCAACTACAGAAAACCGGTTTATATCGTTACTTTGCTTTTGATCGGGTTTGGTGTATTTGGTTTGTCACGCATGGAAACTACCGGGAATCTCGTAGATGATTTACCAAAAGATCACCAGGTGGTGGAAGATCTTCACTTTTTTGAAGAGCAGTTTGATGGAGTGATGCCTTTTGAAATCATTATCGACACAAGGAAAGAAGGTATGGCTACGCGAAGTAGCACTTTGAGAAAGATCGATGAACTTGAACAATTACTGGGCACTTACGATGAGTTTTCAAAACCGCTATCAATTGTTGGCGGAATTAAGTTTGCCCGCCAGGCTTTTTACGGAGGTGACCCCAGCCAGTACAGGTTAATAGCGAGTAACGAACGAATTTTCTTTAGGCCGTATTTGAAAAATGCCGGTGGAGGAGGTAAAGGTGTGGATTTACTCAACTCCTTTGTTGATAGTACAGAGCGCTATGCCCGGGTAACTGCTCAAATGAAAGATATAGGCACTAAAGAAATGGATGCCTTAATTAAGGATTTGAAGCCAAAGGTAGATGAGATTTTTAGTCAC